>DATEDV010000001.1:0-6346 GCA_035281485.1 Candidatus Limnocylindria bacterium
CGCTCGGCGCGCAAGGCATCCACCGCCTCGGCGCGATCGACGCGATAGAAGCGGAGCGACTCCCCCGGCAGCGCCTGCGCCACCTTGCCCAGGTCGGAGCCGATCACCGTCGCGATGACCGGGTAGCCACCTGTCGTCTGATGGTCCGCGAGCAGCACGATCGGCGCGCCGCCGCGCGGGACCTGCACGGCGCCGGCCACGATGCCGCAGCTCAGCAGCTCACCGGCACGGGGCGCGAGCGGCGCGCCGGCGAGGCGCGCGCCCTGCCGATCGCTGGCGGTCTCGATCGTGAATGGCGTCGCGAAAAAGCTTTCGACGGTGGACCTGTCGAATCGATCCTCGTGTGGTCCGGCGATCGCGCGCACCCGCCCGTCGTACATCGGGGGATCGATGCGTTTCGCCGCGTCGTCGGCTCCGGCAGCGGTGTCGCCGAGCGGAAGCGCCTCGCCGGCGCGCAGCGGCACTCCGATGCCGGCGGGGAGATACGTCGCGCGCGAGCCGAGCACCGGAGCCGTCGCGATCCCGCCGCTCACCGCGAGGTACGCGAAGCGGGTCCTGTCGCCAGCGTGCACCGTGACGGTCTGCCCGGCTCGGACGAAGACCGCGATCCATCCACGCAGGCGCGAGCGGGTCGTCAGCGCGACATCGCGACCAGCGACGGCGACGACTCGTGCATCGTCGCAGCTGAAGCGGAACGGAGCGCCGATGATCTCGATCCCGGCCGCGTCGGCGTCGTTGCCGACGAGCGCGTTCGCCGCCGCCAGGGCGAAGGGATCGGCCGCGCCCGACGGCGGCACGCCCGAGCGCAGATGACCGAAACGGCCGCGGTCCTGGACGGTCGAGCGCAGCCCGGCCTCGATGAGGTGGATCACCGCGGCACGAAGCGCACGCGGTCGCCGGCACGCACGCGCACCGGCTCCACGGCGGCCGGATCGAACATCACGACCTCGGTCCGGCCGATGAGACGCCAGCCGCCCGGCGAGGTCAGCGGATACACGATGGTCTGCCCGTCGGCGACCGCGACGGATCCCGCGGGGACGCGCTCGCGGGGCCGCTCCAGACGCGGTGCGACGATCCGCGGATCGAGGCGGCCGCAGTACGCGGTGCCCGGAAGGAACCCGAGGAAGTACGCCGTGTATTCGCGACCGGCATGCGCGGTGACAAGCTCGTCGACGCTCATCCCTGACCGCTCCGCGGTCTCCGCGAGGTCGGGGCCGTCGTACGTCGTCGGGATCTCGACGAGGCGATGCTCATTGCCACCCGGTAGCGGCACGAGCTCGCGCGCGAGCAATGACCGCGCGAAGGTCTCGGCGTCCTCGGGCGCCGTCCGCAGCGGATCGAAACGCAGCAGCGCGGACGCATAGGCCGGGATCGCCGGGCCGATCTTGGACACGGTCTCCCAGTGATCGGCGATGGCGCGCGCCCAGCCGACCGTGTTCTCCTGGAAACGATCGCCGAGCTCGACCAGCAGCGCGCCTTCGCCGAACGGAAGGACGCGCGGCTTCAACGCCAGATGACGGCGGCCCGCACCTGCACGCCCGCCTCGACCAGCGCCCTCCGCACGGCGGCGGCGATCGCCGGCGCGCCGGGTGTGTCGCCGTGGAGGCAGAGGGTGTCGACATCAAGCTCGAGGAGCGCACCGTCGTGCGTCCTCACACCCCCGTCGCGCACGAAGGACAGCGCCTGCTTCGCGGCGACCTGTGGGTCCGTATGGAGGGCGCCGGCCAGCTTGCGCGAGCGGAGGGTCCCGTCCTTCTCGTAGGCGCGGTCCGCGAATCCCTCACGCACCACGCGCAGGCCGGCTTTCAGCGCGATGTCGACGATCGCGGACTTCGGCGCGGCGAACAGCGCGACGTCGGTCGGCGCCGGGAAGACCTTCTTCACACCGTCGACGATCGCCTTCGCGATCGTCGCGTCGCGCCACGCCTCGTTGTACAGCGCGCCGTGCGCTTTGACATGGGAGATCTTCAGGTCGGGATCGACGCGCCGCAGGGCGCGTATCTGGCGCGCGATCTCCTCGCTCAGGTCGTCCGCGCTCATCTCCATCGCGTCGCGCCCGAAGTTCTCGCGGTCGGGATATCCCGGGTGTGCACCGATCGCGACGCCGTGCTTGCGCGCGAGCGCGATCGTCTCGCGCATCGTGCGCTCGTCACCGGCGTGCCCGCCGCACGCGACATTCGCCGAGCTGATGAGCGGCATGAGCTCCGCGTCCGTGCCCGCGCCCTCGCCGAGATCGCTGTTGAGATCGATGCTCTTCACGTGACGCCGATAAGCCTAGCCCGCTGAGCTCAGGGCAGCTCCTTGTGCGGCGTCTGACAGTTCCGTCGATACGTGCAGTCGTTGAAGCCGTCGCCGTCGAGATCCGGCAGCGACGGTGCCGCGATGAGCGAGAGATCGAAGTCGACGAGCTGCATCTGCTCCGCGGCGATGAGACCGGCGGGCACGCCGTTGGCGGTCGCGTTGTCGAAGCGGACGATGCCAAGCTGCGGCATCGGCCCGACCGTGATGCCGCCGTCGTCCGAGATGACGATGGGCGTCTCGATCACCCACTCCACGGTGCCGTAGGTCGAGGTGTACGGCAGCGTGAGCGTGAACGACCCACCGGTGGTCAGGTTGAGGATCGCGATCGTCCAGATCTGCGGCGTCACCGGGTCCTCAGCGATCTGGACCCTCACGCGATCGCCCTCACCGACGGGCAGCTCGGTGCGTATGAGCGGCGCCGGGATCGTCTCCCACCAGGCGTAGTAATGCGCGTTCCCGTCGACGTCCACGTCGTGCTCGATGCCCGCCTGAATAAGAGTGGAGTCGGTCAGCGTGCAGTCGCTGTTGAGGCAGCCGCCGCCGATCCCGATCCAGCTTGATGAGTGCTCGGCCACGCCGCGGTTGCGCTGCCTGACCTTCGGGACGATCCATTCCGCCGACACGGAATGGAACGTGGTGCCCTTCGCGAGACGGCCCTGAACGTACCCGGCCCAGTTGAATGACTGGTTCGCTGATACGACGACGATCGGACGCGCGATCCGCGCATCGCTCGCCGAGGTCGGCTCCGACGGAACGAACAGGAGCGCGAGAACGGCGAGCCAGGTGGCCGGACGCACGCGCGACGGCCCGCAGTCGCCGTGCCAGAACGACTAGCGGAAGTGCTCCGCGTAGCGTCGTTGCTCATCCGTTAGCGGCGGCTCGCCGTGCGCGATCTGGCCGCCGCGGAAATAGATCTCGTTGTCGACCCAGAAGCGGTACAGGAACTCCGAGAACGTCTCGGAGCACACCGTCGCCGCGTCGATCGCGGGATCGAACCGAGCGAAGCGCTGGTCGTCCGCCTCGAAGCCGAGGGGCGTCTCACTCACTACGACCGCCTCGGATCCGTCCGCGCCCACATACAGCAGCCAGTGCAGGACCCACTGCTGGTCCGAGAGGAAATGGACCATCCTTCCGCCGCCCGCCACCTCGACGACGAACTGCCCGAGGTCGAGGTAGCAAAGCGTCGCCGAGCGCACGCGCGTCCGCGGCTCTGGGTCGGCGATGAAGGTCCTGAAGGACGGTGGGATCTGGACCGCGGTCTCCGCGAGCAGAGCGTCCAGCTCCGCGGCTGTCGCGCGTCGTTCAGGGACGGCATCGCCCTCCTCTATCTCGGCCAGCGAGCGTGCGACGCGCGGCTGCTCGAGCAGCCAGCGAAGGTCGGGATCGAGCGGCCTGCGTATCGGCGGCAGGTCGACGTACGAGAACGCGGAGTACGTCGCGAACGGCCGTGGATGCTCGCGGTATCCCGGCAGATCCGTCGACCACCAGGCGCGCGGAAGGGACGGAAGCGCTCCCACCAAGGCCGAAGCCTAGCGGCGCGGTGTACCTAGATGAAGAGCGGCGCGAGCACCAGGGTGATGGTCGATAGCAGTTTGATGAGGACGTGCAGGCTCGGCCCGGCGGTGTCCTTGAACGGATCGCCGACGGTGTCGCCGACGACCGCCGCCGCGTGCGCCGGCGTGCCCTTGCCGAGCACGTTGCCCCTGTCGTCCTTGAGCATCCCCGACTCGATGTACTTCTTGGCGTTGTCCCAGGCGCCGCCGCCGTTGTTCAGCACAGTGGCGAGGATCACCCCGGCCATCGTGCCGACCATCAGGAACGCCGCCTCTGCCTCGGCCTTCAGCAGGATGCCCACGACGATCGGGGCGAGAACTGCGAGCAGACCGGGCGCGATCATGTTGCGCAGCGCGGATGCCGTGGTGATGTCCACCACGCGGGCGTAGTTGGGCTCCTCGGTACCGGCCATGATCCCGGGGTGCTCGCGGAACTGCGTCCGCACCTCCTCGATGATCGCCGCGCCGGCGCGGCCGACGGCGCGGATCGCGAGCGACGAGAACAGGTACACGAGCATCGCGCCGAGGAATCCGCCGAGGAAGACGTCGACCTTCGCCAGGTCCACGACATGGAAGTCGGCGGGCTCGATCCCGGCGCTACGTCGCAGGTCCGTCACCTTGTCGAGGTACGCGGAGAAGAGGAGGAACGCCGCGAGTGCGGCCGATCCGACGGCGTACCCCTTCGTGAGCGCCTTCGTGGTGTTGCCCACGGCGTCGAGGCGGTCGGTGCGCTCGCGGGTCTCCTCCGAAGCGCGTGACATCGACGCCACGCCGCCCGCGTTGTCGGTGATCGGGCCGAACGTGTCCTCCGCCAGGATGAACGCGGCGCTCATGAGCATGCCCATGGTCGCGACCGCGGTTCCGTAGATACCGCCGTGCGGGAGGCCGGTGGCGATGCCCCACTGATCGCCGAGCCAGTGGGACAGGAAGAGCGCGATCGAGATCGCGATCGCCGACGACGCGGTGGTCTCGAAGCCCACAGCGGTGCCCGAGATGATGGTCGTTGCCGGTCCCGTCTTCGCGGCCTCGGCGATCTCTTTCACCGGCCGGTATGTGCCGGCCGTGTAGTACTGCGTGATGAAGACGAAGGCCAGGCTGGTGAGGATGCCGACGACGCCGGCCCAGAAGAAGTACCCGGCCTGGCCACCCTCGTTCAGCATCTGGTTCGTCACGAGGTACATGCCCGCGATCGAGAGCGCGACGGTGATGTAGTACCCGACGTTGAGAGAGGTCATCGGGTCCTGCTTCTCGTTTCCCCGCACCAGGAAGATGCCGATGACGCTCGCGATGAGACCGAAGCCACGCACGACCAGCGGGAACAGGATCCACGCGACGTCCTGCGTGACCGCGTAGATCGCGACGCCCAGGATCATCGCGCCGATGTTCTCCGCCGCGGTGGACTCGAACAGGTCCGCGCCACGGCCGGCGCAGTCGCCCACGTTGTCGCCGACCAGGTCCGCGATGACGGCGGCGTTGCGGGGGTCGTCCTCGGGTATGCCCGCCTCGACCTTGCCGACGAGGTCCGCGCCGAGGTCGGCGGCCTTCGTGTAGATACCGCCGCCGAGCTGCGCGAAGAGCGCCACGAACGAAGCGCCGAAACCGAAGCCGACGATCGTGAACGGCGCCTGCGCCGGGTTCGCGAAGCCGCCGTACGCGATGAACATCACGAACACGCCGATCAGCGAGAGGCCCACGACGAGGATGCCCGACACCGCGCCGCCGCGGAGCGAGATGCGGAGCGCGTCGGCGACGCTGTGCTGTGCCGCGGCAGCCGTCCGCAGGTTGGACTTCACCGCGACGAACATGCCGACGATGCCGGAGGCCATCGAGCACACCGCGCCGACGAAGAACGCGATCGCCGTGCGGATCGCGAGCTCCTCGCGCGAGACGCCGGGAGCGGTCTCGAAGACGTAGATGACGACGCCGATCAGCACCATGCCGCCGAGCGCGAGGAGGAAGATCGTGCGGTACTGGCGCTGGATGAACGCCACCGCGGCGACGTAGATGGCGCCCGCGACCTTCTGCATCGCGGGCGTCCCGATCGGCGAACGGAGAACATCCCATGCGAAATAGGCCGCGACGAGGACGGCAACGACGCCGGAGATCGGGACGACCCAGAGAAGACCTTCCAAGAGACCTCCTGAAGAAGAAAGGACAAGGAAAGAGCGCCCGCCCCGACGGAGGGGGCCGCAGCGCTTCGGCGGCAGTTTAGGGCAGGACGGCGAGAGCGAGCAAACCGCTATCGTTCGGGCGTGCCACCGCAGAAGGCGTCAAAGAGCCAACCCAAGGCCGACGCATCCGAGAAGCAGAAGAGCAAAGACCGCGACTGGCTCACGACCAGCGAGCTCGCGCAGAAGATCGGCTGGCGCGAGCACGCCCTGAGGGACGCGCTCCGCGGCAAGGATCTCGCCGGCGTCCGGCGCACCTCGTTCGGCTATCACATCGAGGCATCGGCGGTGGACGAGATCAAGAAGGCGCTCGGGGAAGCTCCG
>DATEDV010000002.1:0-2416 GCA_035281485.1 Candidatus Limnocylindria bacterium
GAGAAGGCGTTCATCGCCGGCGCCGACATCGCGGAGCTCGCCGAGCAGGGTCCCCTCGATGGAAGGCAGCGCGCCCTCGACGGGCAGCGGGTCTTCTCGAAGCTGGAGCGTGCTCCGAAGCCGGTCGTCGCCGCCGTCAACGGATACGCCCTCGGCGGCGGATTCGAGATGGCGCTCGCGTGCGACATCATCATCGCCGCGGAGCACGCGCGGCTCGGCCTGCCGGAGCCGCGCGTCGGCCTCATGGCCGGCGCCGGCGGCGTCCACCGCCTGCCGCGGATGATTCCGCAGAAGATCGCGATGGGCTACATCCTGACGGGACGGCACATGACCGCGCAGGAAGCACATCGTCTCGGCGTCGTGAACGACGTGGTCCCGCTCGCGGAGCTCATGCCGACCGCCATGAAGTGGGCCAACGAGATTCTCGAGTGCTCGCCGATCTCGATCCGCGCGAGCAAGCAGGCCGCGATGATGGGGTTACAGATGCCGCTCGACGCCGCCCTGCGGATGAGCTTCACCGAGGCGGAGCGGATGCGGCGCTCGGAGGACACGATCGAAGGACCGAAGGCGTTCGCAGAAAAGCGGAAGCCGAACTGGAAAGGGCGCTGAGAGGAGCTGCCATGAGCGGGTCAGACGATCGCGGTCCGTCCATCGTCGAAGAGCTCGCGGCGTGGGTCGGCGCGCAATCGTACGACCGGCTGCCCGAGCCGGCGGTGCGCGCCGCGCGACGCGCGATCCTCGACACGCTCGGCGTCACCCTGGCCGGCGCGTCCGAGGCGACGACGGAACGCACGCGGAAGCTGATCGCTCACCGGCGCGGCGCCGACGAGGCGACGGTGATCGGTACGCCGCTACGCGCGTCGGTGGAAGACGCCGCGCTCGCGAACGGGACGGCGTCCCACGCGCTCGACTACGACGACGTGCAGGCCTCGCTGTCCGGTCATCCTTCGGCGCCGGTGCTCGCGGCCGCGTTCGCGATGGCGGAGCGCGAGCGCGCGAGCGGTGCGGCGCTGGTCACGGCGTTCGTCGCGGGGGTCGAAGTCGAGTCGAAACTGGGCCGCGCGGTGAACCCGGCCCACTACGAAGTGGGATGGCACGCGACGGCCACGCTCGGCACGTTCGGCGCGTCCGCCGCCGTTGCGATCCTGCTCGGTCTCTCGCGCGACCAGATCGTCCACGCGCTCGCGATCGCCGCCTCGATGGCGAGCGGCGTCAAGGCGAACTTCGGCACCGACGGCAAGCCGTTCCACGTGGGCCACGCGGCCCGCTGCGGTGTCGAGGCCGCGCTGCTCGCCGCCGCCGGCTTCACGGGCAATCCGCGCGCGATCGAGCACGTCGACGGGTTCGGCTCGACGCACGGTGGCGGCGCGAAGCCCTCGTGGGAGCTGACGGTGACGGGGCTGGGCGACCCGTACGAGGTCGTGGATCCCGGCATCGGCGTGAAGCGATACCCGGCGTGCGCGAGCACCCACCAGGCCCTCGACGCGACGTTCGCCCTCATGGAGAAGCACACGATCGATGCCGCGCTCGTGAAGAGCGTCGAGTGCGGCGTCTACTACCTTGCGCCGCATCAGCTGATCTACGACCGTGCGGAGACCGGCCTCCAGGGCAAGTTCTCGATGCCGTACTGCGTCTCCGTCGCGCTGCTCGACCGCCAGGTCGGGCTCGCGCAGTTCGACGACGTGCGGGTGCGCCGCCCCGACGTGCAGGCGCTCATGCCGAAGGTGCGGATGTTCGTCCATCCCGAGCAGACGACGCGAGACTGCCTGCCCACGCGCTTCTCGGAAGTGACGATCACGCTGACGGACGGCCGCACGTTGCGCGAGCGCGTCACCCACGCGAAGGGCCAGCCGAAAAAACCGCTGACCGATGCGGAGCTCGATGCGAAGTTCCGCGACTGTGCCGCGCGCGCGATCCCGACCGAGCGGGCGGAGTCGGTGCTCGCCGCCGTGCGCACGCTCGAGACGGTCGAGGACGTCGGCGTGGTCGCGGAGGCGCTCCGAACGCGTTAGGCGCTCGCGAGCCAGTCCAGGATTCGGGGATTCTCGTCGCGCGGGTAGGTGTGCGACAGGTCCTCGATCTCGCGGTACACGAGCTTCGCGCCGACGTCCGTCAGTACGTCTCGCCCCTGGCGTGCCGCCTGGACCGGGAACATCCAGTCGAGCGTGCCGTTGATCATGTAGATCGGTCGACCCGCCGCGCGCTGGAGTCCTCCGTTCACGAACAGGAACGGATGGAGGACACCACAGGCCGGCGCCAGATGCGTGAACGGCATGTCGTCGCGGAGCCCGCAGAGCAGCGCGTACGTCCCGCCGTCCGACATCCCGGTCAACAGCACTCGTGCCCGATCAACGGGATAGCGTTCGGTGACGTATCCGAACATCTCGAGCAGCGCGGGCGCATCGAAGTCGTCCCT
>DATEDV010000003.1:0-9001 GCA_035281485.1 Candidatus Limnocylindria bacterium
CCGAGCGTGAGCAGCGCGATCACGCCGACCGCCCACAGCACGCGGTGGTCGTGCACCTCGGGTATGAAGCTCGACACGGCGGCGACTCCGGCGGCGGTGGAGACCGCGACGGTCAGGACGTAGTCGATGAGCAGCGCCGACGCGGCGACGAGGCCGGCGACGACCCCGTGGTTGTCCTTCGCGACGACGTAGCTGCCGCCGCCGTTGGGGTACGCGCGAATGACGCGCGACTCGGACAGTACGACCACCGCGAGGACCACGCAGACGCCGATCGCGATCGGCATCGTGAGCGCGAGTGCCGCCGTTCCGGCGAGGGCGAGCACGCGCATGGCCTCTTCCGTCGCATACGCGGACGAGGAGATGTTGTCCGACGCCATGATCGCGAGCCCGGTCTTCTTGGAGAGCCGCTCGCTCTCCTCTTCCTCCGAGCTCAGCCGCGCCCCGAAGAGGAACCGTCGTGCTGACTCGTAGACGCGGCCGAGACCCGTCTGGGGAGCGAGGACGCGCTGCGTCGCGACATAGTGGCCGGCCTGCCTGCGGAATTCACCGGCGGCCGGACGGACGATCCGGACGTAACGGTCGCCGACCTTCGTGCCGCTCTTGGTGGCGCGCTCCTCGAGCGACGGCGCGCTCTCGGTCGGATCGCCTCTACCACGCTCGCCGCTCAACGCCCCGATGCTAGGAGCACGACGGCGCCCTCAGGCGCGACCGGCGAGAACGTTTAGGAGATGTTTAGGCGAGAGTGGCCTTCGCCCGTTCCGTGCCTGTCTCGTCGAGCAGCACAGCGAGCTTCAGGTCCTTCGCGTCGGCCGCGGCGATCGAGACGACGTGGACCGGCGACGTGAGCGCCATCGTGTTCATCGATCCCGGCGCGGGCTCGCTGAACTTCGCGTGGACGATGAGCTGATCGCCGGTCCGCTGGATGCGTTCGATCTTGATGGAGAAACCGCCCGAGCGCTGCTCGCCCTGGAAGGCGGCGACGGCCACGCGGCCATCGGGCACGCTCGAGCCGTCGACGAGGCGCGCCAGTACCGCGCGCCACTGATCGTTGGCGCCGACGACGATCGCGGGACCGGTGTCGTGCCGTCCGTAGGCCACGTAGGCGACATCGGCGAACGGGACGTCCCGCGTCACCGCGCCACCCACGCCACCGCTGCCCGCGGTGCTACCGCACGCGACGAGGACCACGAGCGCGAGCAGCGCACTAGACGCCGAACGCCAGGCGATCGGCGAACATCTCCGGAAGACCGCGCGCGCGGATACGTCGTTGCGTCTCATCTATCCGGTACGACGCACGATAGAAGGTCGCGGTTCCCGCCTCTGTGTCGAGGAGTACATAGGACGCGCGCGGGTCGCCGTCCCGAGGCTGGCCGACGCTTCCCGCGTTGATGAGCGTGCGCCCATCGAGCCGGTGGGCCGTCGCTTCGGCGGCGTGCACCGCCGTCGCGCCTTCTCCGGCGAGATGGAAGACGGCCGGGATGTGCGTGTGGCCGTTGCAGCAGTGATCCGTCCGGGCAAGCTGCAGCGTCGCCGCGGCCGCGCGCGTCGTGGTCACGTACTCCCAGAGCGGGTCCCGCAGGCTGCCGTGACAGAGCGTGAAGCGTTCGGCGGTCACGACCGCCGGCAGCGCACCGAGGGCGTCGCGGTCGGCGGCCGACAGCCATTTCTGATGCGTGCGGGCGGCCTCCGCGGCGCGATCGTGAAAGAAGTCGAGGCCCTCCCCGGTCGCGACCGCTCGATCGTGGTTGCCCTGCACCAGCACGGCGCCGCGCTCGCGCAGCAGCGCGAGCGTGTCGGCCGGATCGGGTCCGTAGCCCACGGTGTCGCCGGTCACCCACAGCGCATCGACCTTGCCGAGGGCGCTCAGCACCGCCTCGAGCGCCACGAGATTGGCGTGGATGTCGGAGAGGAGCCCTACGCGCATGCGGCCTTCGCCTCCGCCAGCGTGAAGCGCCGGTCGAGGAACGCACGTCCGATGACGACGGAGGCCGCACCCCAGCGGGCGAGCGCCCGCACGTCATCCAGATCGCGCACGCCACCGCCGGTATGTAGCGCCACGCCAGGACCCGTTCCAACCTTCGCACGCAGCCGGTCCATGAGCTCGAGAGGCGGCCCCCCGAAACGGCGGTCCGCGGTGACGTCGATGACGTACAGCGCACGAACCCCTCGCTGGACCGCTGCGCTGGCGGCCTCCAGCGCGTCGCGGGCCGCGGCGCGACGCACGAGGTCGGGATCGCCACCGCGCGGGGCGAGGACGCCGTCCTTCGCCTCGATCTCGATGATCGCGCGATCGCCGAAGTGCGCCACGCGGCGCAGCAGCGTCTCGTCACCGAAGACCGCGCTGGAGAACAGCACGCCTGCGAATCCGGCGGCGATCGCCTCCCGGGCCTTCTCGATCGACGAGATGCCGCCCGCGAGACGGCACGGGACCGCCGACGCGCGCGCGATCTCGGCGAGGAGCTCGGCGTTCGCGAAGTCGCCGCGCTCCGCGCCGTCGAGATCCACCAGATGCAGCTCGTCCGCGCCTTCCTGGACGTAGCGCGCGGCGAGATCGCGCGGCGCGACGTCCGCTCCGACGCCCCCGCGGTACGCCACGCGGCCGGCGCGCACGTCGACCGACGGGACGATCACCACGGTCGGCGGCGAGCCTCCGCGGAGGTGCGCGGGAATCGCGGGGGCGTCGGTCGGCTCTTCCGTATCACGACGAGGTTGCGACCGGGAAGGACATCGCCCACTCCGAGCGAGGCGGTCGGCACGATCGACACGATCTCGCCCCCGACGGAGCCACACGCCTTCTGCGCTCCCGGGAGCTCGGCATCGACGCGTCCCTTCCAGACCACCGCGTCACCGCCGACGCGCAGGAGCGGCAGAAGGTACTCCGCGACCATTCCGAGCGTGCCGACCGCGCGAGCGGTGCCGACGTCGTAGCGTTCGCGACGCTCGCGCCCGAGCGCTTCGGCGCGCTCGTTCCGGATCTCGACATCGGTGAGTCCGAGCAGCGCGCACACGTCCTCGAGGAAACGAGCCTTCTTCCCGACGGACTCCACGAGCGTCACGCGGACCTTCGGCAGCGCGATGCGGATCGCCAGACCGGGAAACCCGGCGCCGCTTCCGACGTCGACCACGCGCTCGCGTCCGGTCCAGCGGCGCACGGCGAGCGCGGTGAACGAGTCGAGGAAGTGCTTGCGCGCGATGTCCTGCGGCTCCGTGATCGCCGTGAGGTTCACCGACGTGTTGCGTTCGATGAGCTCGTTCGCGAACCGCTCGCACAGCGCGATCTGCGCTGACGAAAGCTCGAGGCCCAGCCGGGCTGCCTCGCCCGCGAGCGCGGCGAACGGGGGCGAGGCGACGGGCACGCCGGTATCGTACGTGCGTGCGGATGAGAGGCGTTCGCTTCGCCCTGTTCGCGTGCGCGCTGCTGTTCTTCGCGCTCGGGTCGCGCGCATCCGCGACGGCGGTCACGGTGGACATCGCGCAGTTCATGTTCAAGCCCGAGGTGCTGACCATCACGGCCGGCGACACGGTCACGTGGACGAATCGCGACAGCGCACTGCACAACGTCGTCTTCCTCACGGGTCTCGGTCAGACCGAGAATTTCGGCCTGGGCCAGAGCTCGTCGCTCCGGTTCATCACGGCCGGCACGTACAAATACATCTGCGGGCTGCACGGGCAGAGCATGTCCGGCACGGTCGTGGTGAGGCCGGCCGAGGGTCCGATCGCGGTCGTCACCGGCGGGGCGCCGACGTTCGTGCCGCCCACGCCAACGCCCGTCCCGAGTCCGGGCGTGGTCGTACGCGGCGCGGACGAGGCGCCCGTCCTGCCGGCAGTGCTGCCCACGTCAACGCTCGACGCCAGCCGAGGCCTCGTGCTCGGCGGCATCGGCGTGCTCGCCCTCTACCTGGTCGCCCGGACGACGACGCTCATCCGCCGCAGATAGGGGCTCGGCCCGGTCCCTGCAGGACACCCGATCGGTGACGAATGAGACAATCGATCGGCCGATGACCGTGCTCCGCGTCGCATCGCCCGCCGACGACATCGCCGAGGTGCTCATCGACGAGCAGGCGATCGCCGCGAAGGTGCGCGAGCTCGGCGGAAAGATCTCGGACGACTACCGTGGCAAGGACGTCGTCCTCGTGAGCATCCTGAAGGGTGCCCTGCCGTTCCTCGCCGATCTCATGCGCCAGACGCCGATACCGCTCGCCCTCGACTTCCTCGAGGTGTCGTCCTACGGCGAGGCGACCGAGTCCAGCGGCGTCGTTCGCATCCTCAAGGATCTCGCGAAGCCCATCGAGGGCCGGCACGTCGTCGTCGTGGAGGACATCCTCGACACGGGTCAGACGCTCTCGTACGTCATCGAGCATCTTCGTTCGAAGCACCCGGCATCGGTCCGCCTGTGCACGCTGCTGGACAAGCCCGCGCGCCGCATCGTGCCGATCCCGATCGACTATCGCGGGTTCGAGATCCCCGACAAGTTCGTCGTGGGATACGGGCTTGATTACGCCGAGCGGTACCGCAACCTTCCGTTCATCGGCGTCCTCAAGCCGGAGGTGTATCGGGGCGAGCCGTGATACGGCGAACGCTGCTCAACCACCTCGTCAGCTGCGTCGTCGTCGTCGCATCGACACTTTCGCTGTCGGAGCCCGCGCGCGCCGCGACGCTCGTCGCCGTACCGGACACCGTGCGCGTGAACGTCTCGCTCTACGGCACGTCGTACGCGCTCATCGGATCGACCGGGACCATGACGGCCACCGGGGCCGACGGGAAGGTCCTGTACAAGGGCGGGCAGCGCATGGTCGCGCGCACGAACGTGCAGCGCATCGAGGGCGAGGCGCTCACGCTGCCACCGGCGCGCGCGGGCATGTCCAGCGCGGAGCGCGCCAGCCGCCTCGAGCTCCTGCGGGAGGCCCGCCGCGCGGCGCGCGAGGCCGAGGTCGCGGGCACGCTCGTCACGATCCCGTTCGAGGTCTCGCTGCTCGCCGGCTCCGACGACTCGCTCGGGACGCCGGTGCTGTCGGCGCAGCGCGTCAGCGTCGTGCGCTTCGTCCCCGATTTCGGGTACCTCAATTTCGGAGGCCGGCTGTTCCGGGGAACGCTCGAGGTCACCACCGACGACGCCGGCGACATGATCGTCGTGAACGAGGTCGCGACCGGACCCTACCTCGCGTCCGTGACCGGTGCGGAGTCCCCGGGAAGCTGGCACGGCGAGGCGCTGGCGGCCCAGGCGATCGCGGCGCGCACCTATCTCGTCACGCATCTGCGGCGGCACGACAACTACGACCTGGAGGGGGACGTCCGCGATCAGGAGTACGGGGGCATCGGCACCGAGGCGCCGACCGCGATCCGGGCGGTGGAGCGCACCGCCGGCATCGTCGCGACCTACCGCGGCGCGCCGATCGAAGCACTGTATTCGGCGAACGCGGGGGGTATGACGGAGGACTCCGAGAACGTGTACGCGAATGCGCTGCCCTATCTGCGCAGCGTTCCCTCGCCCGGCGACGAGCTCGCGAAGGACAGCGGCTGGGGCAAGACGAGCTGGGAGTGGAACCGCGAGTTCACCGCGCCGCAGCTCGGCGACTACCTGCGCTCGCGCGGGATCAACGTCGGGACACCGCAGCGCGTCGAGCTGCTGCGTGTCACGGGGGCGGGGCGCGTCACGCTCGCGCGCGTCGTCGGCACCGCCGGCAGCCGGGACATCGGCAAGGACGTGACGCGCTACTACTTCGGGCTGAAGAGCAGCATGTTCACCGTCGAGCTCACGCCCGGCGGCGAGCAGGAATGGGTGTCCTGGCGGGACAGCGCCCGTCTCACGGACATGGCCATCCTCGGCTCGGAGCTGATCGGCACGACCTACGAGCGCGAGCTGAACGAGGACCGTGAGCTCACGTCGCTGCGCGTCACCGGCCACCTGTACAAGCTGCCGCCGCGTTTCATCTTCTGGGGCAAGGGCTTCGGCCACGGCGTCGGCCTGTCGCAGTGGGGCGCGCAGGGCATGGCCCTGAACGGCGCGAACTACGAGCAGATCCTGAAGCACTACTACCGCGGCATCGCGCTCACGAACATCGGCGGAGCGTGATCGCGGCCGACAGCGTGGCGCGTGCGTGCGGCGCTCACTCGACGAGCGTCTGCGCCCAGCGCCGCGGCGTCGGATAACGATCGCGCTCCAATAGGATTCGGGCGTGCGTCGCGCCGCCGCGATCCTCGTCGTGTGCGCGGCGGCGTGGCTGATCGGCTGGGTCACACAGCGGTCGTCACCGGCGGGGTTCGACTTCATCGCGATCTACGCGTCGGCGCGGCTCGTCGCGATCGGCGAGGGCGCGAGCGTCACAGATCCCGACGCCATCCTCGCGATGGAGCACGCCGTCCTTCCGGAGCGGACGGTGCTGCTGCGGAATCCGAATCCGCCGGCGCTGTCGCTGCTGCTCGCGCCGCTGGGCGCGCTGCCGTTCGAGATCGCGTACGCGGCGATGCTCACGATCTCGGTGGCGGCGCTGGCCGGCGCCGCGCTGCTCATCGCCCCGCTGGCAGGCGCTGACCAGCGCAGGCGGCTCCTGCCGTTCGCGCTGCTCGCCCCGCCATCGACCATCGCTCTCGCGCAGGGTCAGACGACGCCCCTCATCCTCCTGGCGATCGCGGCTGCGATGCGCACGTCGCCCGGCGTATCCGGCGCGCTGCTGGGCCTCATCGCGCTGCGTCCGCAGCTGCTGCCGATCTTCGCGCTGATCGCGCTGGCCGATCGGCGGCGACGCCTTCCCTTCATCGTCGTGGTCGCGGCGGTCGTGGTCGTGTCCGTCCTGATGGTCGGTGTCGATGGCGTCGCGCGCTATCCCGCGCTGCTCGCGCCGGCGGCGGCGGAGCTGCGCCCCGGCGAGCTGGGAGTATCGGCGCTGCTGCGACGTGCGGGCGTCGGGTCCGAGTTCCCGGCACTCGCGAACATCGCGTTGTCGGCGGCGGCGAGCCTCGGCGCCGCCGTGTTGCTGTTCCGCCTCGCCGCGAAGGATCGGCGCCTTGTGGCAGCCGGCCCGGCGACACTGCTTGGGGCTCCTCACGCGCTGCTGCACGACGCGCTGCTCGCGTATCCGGCAGTCGCGGAGCGGGCGACGACGCTGGCCGCGGCGGCCCTCTGGGTCGGCTCCGGTCTCTTCGCGGTGCTCGTCCATCAGGCCGGCATCCCGGTGGCCACGCTCTGGCTGCTCGCCCTCGCGCTCTGGCCGCAGGCCGCGATCCGGCTCAGGTCGTCGCGGCGGGACCCGGCCGCCGCCTGACCGCGACGTACGCGATGCCGGTGATGATCAGGAACGCGATCGAACCGACCACTCCGACCAGACGCGTGCTGCGCAGGACCGCATGGATCTCGCGCGTCGGTGGCACGGCTGTCAGCAGGTTCAAGATCACGACGACGCCGAGCGCGAGGCTCAGCCAGCGAGCGCGACGCTCGGGGAGCAATAAGAGGAGGAAGACCACGGCCGCGTAGCTGTAGCGCTCGTGCATCGCGGTGAGGAACGAGAACGCCACGAGCACCGAAGCGACCAGCGCGAGGATCAGCGTGCGCGGACGCGGGTCACGCAACACCGCCCGCGCGATCAAGATCTCGAGCGCGGCGGTGACGGCGTAGCCGAGGTGTCGGAACGTCAGCGGACCGGCGACCCGCAGATCGTCGGGCACGAAGTTGCCGCCCGCCGCCGCCTCCTGTACGAGCCACCAGATGTTCCACGCCCAGACCGAGAGCGCGGCGTAGCGCTCGCCCTGGTAGTAGGCGAGATTGCTGAGGTAGCTCGCCGGCCCGCCGGCGGCGATGAACGGCAGCCACAGCACGAGCACGACGGCCGCACCGATGGCCGCGGCGCGCGCGAGACCGCGCGGCCCTCCGGTCGCCCAGAACCACGCGGCGAACGGGACGACCATCGGAAGCGCCTGCGGCTTGGTCATGAGCGAGAGCGCGATGAACACCGCGGCCCACGAATTCCGGCCGCCGATGGCGAGGATCGCCGCCGCGAGCGCGAACAGCACGTAGATCGACTCGTACTGCCCCCACCACGCGCTGACATCGAAGATCGCGGGGTGAAGCAGGATGACCAGCGCTCCGGCGATCGCCCAGTGGGGCCGCGCGCGCAGTGCGTACCCGACGAGCGCGGCGAGGCCGAAGTCCGCGATGGTCGGCGGCAGCTTCATGAGAACGCGGATGGTCGGATCGGAGCTGTCGGTCGCCGTACGGAAGCCGGGCTCGATCGCGGCGAGCAGCGCCCAGATGTACGTCATGACCGGTGGGAATGACAGGCGCTGGTCGTACGCGTTGGCGAGACCGTCCGTCGCGATGCCGTTGACCCACGTGACGAAGAGGTCGATATCGGTGCTGAAGTCGGGCGCCGGGAGGAGGACGAGTCGAATGACCGCGCCGAGACCGACGCCGGCGGCGAGCAGGATCCTCCACAGCTGCGTCGTCATCGGTGCGTACGTCGGCGGGGTCCGCTCCAATGGAGCCGAAGGCTAACGGAGGGGATCGGCCCGCGGACGACTCTGATGTGATTTCGGTACCTCGCCGCGAATGGTCACCTGTATCCTCGCCGCATCGATCTCGATCTCGATCTCGTCGTCGTCGGTGGTGCGGGCCACGTCGGGCTGCCGCTGTCTCTGGCGTTCGCCTCCACGGGTCTGCGCGTCGGCGTCTACGACATCGATGCGAACGCGGTGGCGCGGATCGGGCGCGGCGAGATGCCGTTCGCGGAGCGCGGCGCTCCCGAGCTCCTTCGCGAGATGCTCGCCGCCAAGCGGCTCGAGCTCAGCACCGACGTCGCGATGCTCGAGCGCACCGACGCGATCGTGATCGTCATCGGCACGCCGATCGATGAGTTCCTCAACCCAAAGCTCTCCGCACTGCGCGACACGATCGGCCAGCTTCTGCCCCATGTCCGCGACGGCTCGCTGATCGTCCTCCGCAGCACGGTCTTCCCCGGCACCACCGAGCTCGTGACGGAGATGCTGCGGGGCGCTGGGAAGCAGGTCG
>DATEDV010000004.1:0-2166 GCA_035281485.1 Candidatus Limnocylindria bacterium
AACTCCGGGCCGCCGTCGTGGCCGCCGAGGAGGCGGGGGCCGACGTCGTGTTCGGCTGGGACCACTTCTTCCCGCTCAGCGGCGACCCCGACGGTGCGCACCTCGAGGCGTGGACGCTGCTCGCGGCGCTCGCCGTCGACACCGAGAAGATCCGCATCGGTCCGATGGTGACCGCGCAGTCATACCGCAACCCCGCGCTCCTCGCGAAGATCGCGGCGGGCGTCGATCAGATCTCGGGCGGGCGCCTCGAGTTCGGCGTGGGCGCCGGCTGGAAAGAGGTCGAGTACAAGGCCTACGGCTACGAGTTCCCCGACGCGCCGACGCGCGTGACGCAGCTGGTGGAGACGCTGGAGATCTGCACGCGCCTCTGGCGCGAGCCGCGCGCGACCTACCGCGGGAAGCACTACCGCATCGACGACGCCGTCTCGTCGCCCAAGCCGAAGCAGGACCCACTGCCGATCTGGATCGGCGGGACCAAGCCGCGTGTCATGCGTATCGCGGCGAAGTTCGCACACGCCTTCAACATGTCGAATCCCGGACAGGCCGTCGAGCCACGCATCGCGGAGCTCAACGTCGCGCTGCCCGCCGCCTGCAAGGCGGTCGGCCGCGATCCGTTGACGCTCAAACGCAGCCTGTTCATCCAGGCGCTGGTCGCGCCGACCCGGCGTCAGATCGATGAGATCGCGAACGAGGTGGGCGCGCGCACGAAGACGTCGGGCGCGGAGTGGCTCAAGGCACGGCCCGCGCTCATCGTGGGAACGCCGGACGAGGTCGGCGAGCGACTGCGTGCGATCGCGGCCGGCGGGATCGATCACGCCAACGTGATGTTTCCCTACAAGTTCGAGCTGATCGGCGTCCGCGCGCTGCGGGGTGTCGCGCGTTCCCTCTGATCCGGAAGTCGGCCGAGCGCGAAGGCGTCGTTCATCGCGCCCGGCCCCTAAGAGATCAGCTCGAGCAGACCGTCTGGGTAAAGCGGCTCGCCGAGGCGGAAGTCTGCGAGCGGCTTCCAGACGCAGACGAATCGCGCGCCGTCGGCCTCGATGCACTCGAACCGCGCACGGTCATACAGCGCGGTGTCAGCGAAACGCGCCTCATAGACACGCACGAGCTCGTGTCCGCTCACGCCGAGATACGTGAAGATGTTCTCGACCGTGCCACGGTACGTGGGCTCGACGATGTCGACTCCGAGCTCCTCGCGGATCTCGCGCTTGACGGTCTCGTGCCCGCGTTCGCCGAACTCGATCGTTCCGCCAGGCAGTCGCCAGCCCGTCACATCCTTCACGGGATCGGGCACGGGAAACACGAGGATCTCTCCGCCCCGTCTCACCAGCGCCACGGCGACGGGCCGCGCGAGGGCGCGGCTCACGCCCTCGGACGTTTGGCGTGGTGATCGGTCGCGCGCTGGTACGCGGACGCGAGCGCGACCAGCAGCGGCTCCGAGAACGGCGGACCGACCAGCTGCAATCCCACCGGCAGCCCGTCGGTGCCGAACCCGCAGGGAAAGAAGATCGCCGGCAGGCCCGCGAGATTACCCGCCGCGATCAGGCCGGTGTTCCCCGGACGCTTGGACTGCTGCGGATTGCTCGCGGTCATGCCCGGCCGGTCGAGCGGCTGCGCGATCGGCGTCGCCGTGATGGTGCGACCCGCCGAGAGGATGACATCCGCGGTCTCGAATATCGCGGCGAACGCCGCCGACACCGTGTCCCGGAGACGCATCGCCTGCAGGTAGTCGCGGGCGCGGATGTCGAGCGACGCGCGTAAGCCCGCCTTCTGCCGCGCGTCGACGAGCTCCTCGAAGCGCTCGCCCTCGATGAGCTCGGCGAAGATCGTCGAGCCTTCGGATGCGTACACCGTCGAGACCAACGGGCCGAACGGGAGGGCGGGCAGGGTCGCGCGCGCGAAGCGCGGCGCGAGACGGCGGAATTCGGCCACGCCGCGCTCGAGCGCGCCGCGCGCCTCCGGCGAAGCGTGGTCCTCGATGTCCTCCTCCGCGAACGCGACGCGCGCGCGCTTGACGACCGCCGCGGCACCGCGCGCATCGAGCGGCCGGAATCGCCGCCCGGACGAGGTGGCATCGGCGGCATCCGGGCCGGCGATGGCCTCGAGGACGACCGCGCAGTCATCGGCGGTGCGGGCCATCGGACCGATCTTGTCGAGCGTCCACGA
>DATEDV010000005.1:0-2217 GCA_035281485.1 Candidatus Limnocylindria bacterium
GGGCTCCGCGCTCATCTACGCACCGGCGACGTACGCGGACACGGACGAGCTCGTTGCCCTGGCCGAGGTCGCCGGACGTCACGGCGGCATGTACATCTCGCATATGCGCAGCGAGGGAGACCGTCTGATCGAGGCCGTGGACGAGGTCGTGGAGATCGCCCGGCGCGCGAAGCTGCCCGCGGAGATCTACCACCTCAAACAGGCCGGTCACGCGAATTGGACGAAGCTCGACGCCGTCATCGATCGTGTGACGCGCGCGCATGCCGAGGGTCTCGCGATCTCGGCCGACATGTATCCGTACGAAGCGGGCGGGACGGGACTCAGCTCGTGCTTCCCGCCGTGGGCCCACGAAGGTGGCCTGCGGGAGACGCTCAAGCGCCTTCGCGATGACGGACAGCGCGCACGTATCCGCGCAGCGATGGCGAGACCCGGGGAGGATTGGGAGAACCTGTACCAGGCCGCGGGCACGCCCGATCGCATCGTGCTGGTCGCGTTCAAGAACGAGCGGCTCAAGCCGCTCACCGGACGGACGCTGGCGCAGGTCGCAGCGGAGCGCGGCGGCGATCCGCGCGAGGTCGCGATGGACTTGGTGCTCGAGGATGAGAGCCGCGTGGGAATGGTCATCTTCATGGCCTCCCCCGAGAATCTGCGCCGCCAGGTCGCGCTGCCTTGGATGAGCTTCGGCTCCGACGCGGGGTCGCTCGCGCCCGAAGGTGTCTTCCTGAGGTCGCAGCCGCACCCGCGGGCGTACGGCACGTTCGCACGCGTGCTGGCTCGCTTCGTGCGCGACGAGCGCGCGGCACCGCTGGAAGACGTGATACGGCGCATGACCGGCTTCCCCGCGACGAACCTGAAGCTCGACGGTCGCGGCCTGCTGCGGCGGGGCTATCACGCGGACGTGGTCGTCTTCGACCCGGCGCGCATCCAGGACCACGCGACGTACGCCGAGCCGCATCGTTACGCGACCGGCGTCGCGCACGTGTTCGTGAACGGGTCGCCGGTGCTGAGGGACGGGGAACACACCGGCGCTCGACCCGGACGTGTCCTGCGGGGCATCGGCCGCCGCGATTAATCTTCCGTCCACCATGCCGGTCGACGACCAGATCGCCACGCTTCTCGCGGAGGCCGAGCGGATCGATCCGCGGCCGATCGAGACGCTGAGCGTCGCGGAGGCACGTGCCCGCGGCGGATCCGTGAACGTGGCACCCCTGCTCGTTCCAGAACCCGTCGCGGACGTCCGCGATCTCGTCATCGACGCGCTCCCTCCGATCGCCGCGCGCCTCTACCGTCCCGGTACCGGAACGCTCCCATTGCTGGTGTACCTGCACGGTGGCGGCTGGGTCGTCGGCAGCGTCAGCGTCGCGGACCCGTTCTGCCGCGCGCTCGCGAACGCGAGCGGCTGCGCCGTGATCTCGGTCGAATACCGCCTCGCGCCCGAGGATCGCTATCCCGCGGCGGCGGACGACGCGTACGCCGCGACGCTCTGGTCGGCCGCACACGCGACGGACCTCGGCATCGATGCCTCGCGCATCGCCGTGGGTGGCTCCAGTGCCGGCGGGAACCTCGCCGCGGTCGTCGCGCTCATGGCCAGGGAACGCGGCACACCGAAGATCGCGTTCCAGCTGCTGCACGTGCCGGTGATGGATCACGACTTCGACCGGCCCTCGTACCGGAGGAACGCGACGGGCTACGGCCTGACGCGCAGCGGCATGCGTTGGTTCTGGGACCACTACGTTCCGGATCCACGCCTGCGGAACGAGCCGTACGCCTCACCGCTTCGCGCGAAGGACCTCAGCGGCCTCCCACCGGCGCACATCGTGACGGCGGAGTGCGACGTGCTCCGCGACGAGGGCGAGGAGTACGCACGACGTCTCCTGGAGGCGGGCGTCCCCACGACGTACGTCGAGTACCCGGGCATGGTGCATGGGTTCACGGGAATGGCGATGTCGGTCCCGATGGGACGGAAGGCGATCGACGAGATGGGGGCCGCGCTGCGGAGAGCCCTCGCGAACTAGCCTAGGCCGTCCTCATCGCCCCTGCGGTGACCGCGAGGGGAGCCGCGGTGGATCCGCGCACCTCGAGCTGTGTCTCCAGCACGATGCGCCTCCGCTCGATGTGCCTGCCCTCGACCTGGTCGATGAGCAGCGCAGCTGCCATCACGCCCATGTCCTCCTGCGGCACGTTGACCGTCGTGAGGGGCGGGTCGAAGAGCTCGGA
>DATEDV010000006.1:0-3530 GCA_035281485.1 Candidatus Limnocylindria bacterium
TTCTTCGCGCTGACGGCGGTGGCGGCGGCCGCGGTCGTCGTCATCGCGAACGTCAGCAACGTGGGCGTGGAGCTCTTCGTCGACGCCGCGATCGCCGCGACGATGATCCTGCTGGCGCTGCGCGCGGGCGTCGCGCTCTACGCCAACTGGCGCCTGAGCGAGACGGAGCGTCGTCGCGCGTTGCAGTTCGAGGCGCTGTACGAGGTCGGGCTCGCGGCCGCCGGCGAACGGTCGCTCGACGAGCTCGCGAAGCTCGTCGTCGAGCAGGCGACGGAGCTTTCCCGGACGGACGGCGCGATGCTCGCCATCGCGGAGCCCGGCAACGGCCTCGTGATCCGCGCGCTTCGCCTCAATCCGTCGCTCGGCCTCCGCGACTCGGTCGGAGAGCCGCTGGCGGGCATCTCGCTCGCGGCCGTGGAGACGCGCGATCTCATCGTTGCGCCGGACTACGCCGCCCACCCGTCGAGCACCAAGCCACTCCACGCGACGATCGCGTCGGCGGTCGCGGTCCCGCTGATCGCGCACGGTGAGCTCGTCGGCACGCTGGCGATGTATTCCGCGACGCCCCGCACCTTCAGCGGCGACACGCAGCGCCTCGTCCGTCTCTACGCCGCGCAGGCGGCCATCGCGATCGCGAACGCCCGCCTCCTCGCCGAGACGCATCGCCTGGCCCGCGACGACGATCTCACCGGCGTGCTGAATCGCCGCAGCCTCATGGAGCGCCTGGACGCCCAGATGGCCGAGGCCGCGCGCCACGGCGACATCTTCGCGGTCGCCCTGTGCGACGTCGACGGCCTCAAGAGCGTCAATGACACGGCCGGCCACCTTGCGGGGAACGAGGTGCTGACCAAGGTCGCGCACATCATTCGCGAGTCCGTACGGGCCGAGGACGTCGTGGCCCGCTTCGGTGGCGACGAGTTCGTGCTCCTGCTGCCGCGCACCGGTCTTCTCCCGGCGCAGGCGCTCGTGAGCCGGATCGAATCGCGCCTGCGCGAGGAGACGTATCACTGGGCCGGTCGAGACCATCCGCTGCCGAGTGTGTCCTTCGGCATCGCGTGGTTCCCGGAGGATGGCCGCACGGACGATGCGCTGATCGCCGTCGCTGACGAGCGCATGTATGAAGACAAAGCGCGATCGCGAATCAGACGCGAGGGTGCGTCGGGAGCCGACTAGCGTTTAGGCTACGACCCACCAGGCGGGAGGGGATCCGTGGCCAAATGTCCCGAATGCGACGCTGAAGTCACCGTCGGCGCTGACGCCGTGAAGGGCGAGATCGTCGCGTGCCCGGACTGTGGCGCCGAGCTCGAGGTGACCGAGACGAAGCCGCTCGCGCTCGCGCTCGCGCCGGAGGCCGAAGAAGACTGGGGTGAGTAGCCCCACCGTCGGCGTGCTGCTCTCGCGGGTACGTGTCGAGGAGAAGCTGCTCCTCGAGGAGCTGGAGTCGCGGCGCATACCCGCGAAGATCCTCGACGACCGGGAGATCGTCCTCGAGCTCGAGCGCAAGCCCGAGCTCGGCGTCGACGTCGTCCTCGAGCGCTGCATCCAGCACAGCCGCGCGCTGTACGCGCTCTGGGTGTTCGGGATCTGGGGCATCCCGACCGTCAACACCTTCGAGGTCGCCGACATCTGCGGCAACAAGCTCCTCACGACCATGCGGCTCATCCGCGACGGCGTCCCCTCGCCGCGCACGCGCGTGGCGTTCACGCCCGAGTCCGCCCTCGCCGCCGCGGAGGAGCTGGGCTACCCCGTCGTGATGAAGCCGCTCGTGGGCAGCTGGGGCCGCCTCATCTCGAAGGTGAACGACCGCGAGGCCGCCGAGGCGATCGTCGAGCACAAGGACGTGCTCGGCACCTACATGCACTCCATCTATTACGTGCAGGAGTACGTTCCAAAGCCGGGTCGCGACATCCGCGCGTTCGTCGTCGGCGACGAGACCGTCGCGGCGATCTACCGGTACTCCGACCACTGGATCACGAACACCGCGCGCGGCGGCAAGGCGACGAAGTGTCCGGTGACGCCCGAGCTGAACGACGTGTGCGTGCGCGCGGCCCGCGCCGTGGGCGGCGGCGTCGTCGCGATCGACGTGCTCGAGGGCGCCGAGGGTCTCCTCGTGAACGAGGTGAACTACACGATGGAGTTCCGCAACTCCATCGACACGACGGGAGTGAACATCCCCGCGAAGGTCATCGACTACGTGCTCGCCGCGGCCGTCCCCAAGTGAGAGCGGGGATCATCGGCGCCGGGGGCTACGCCGGCGGCGAGCTCCTGCGGCTGCTCCTCGGTCACCCGGAGATCGGCGAGGTCGTGGCCGGCAGCGAATCGCTCGCCGGCAAGCCGGTCAGCGTTGCGCACCCCAACCTGCGCAAGCGCACCGACCTGCAGTTCGTCCGTTACGAGGACGTCCAGCGCTGCGACGTGCTGTTCCTGAGCCTCCCGAACGGCACCCACCGCGCCGATGAGTTCGAGGGCCGCGCCGCGCTGCTCATCGATCTCTCCAGCGATCACCGCCTGCAGGATCCCGGCGACTATCAACGCTGGTACGGGGAGGCCCATCCGCACCCCGACCGCCTCGGACGCTGGGTGTACGGGATCCCCGAGCTGCACCGCGAGCGGATCAGGGGAGCGCAGCGCGTGACGGGCGCGGGCTGCAACGCGACCGCGGCGATCCTCGCGCTGCTGCCGCTCTTCGCGGCGGGCGTCGTCGACCGGACTCGCCCTATCGTCGTCGAATGCAAGGTCGGCTCGAGCGAGGGCGGCCGTGAGCCTTCGGAAGACTCGCATCATCCGGAGCGTGTCGGGGTCGTGCGGTCGTTCCGTCCGGTCGGGCACCGGCACACCGCCGAGATCGAGCAGGAGCTCACGCTCGGCGGCGTGCGCCCGCGCGTGGATCTGTCGGTGACCGCGGTCGAGCTGGTGCGCGGAGTGCTCGCGACCGCGCACGTCCACGTCGATCGTCCGCTCGAGGACAAGGATCTCTGGAAGATCTACCGCCAGCGGTACGGGAGCGAGCCGTTCGTCCGCATCGTGAAGGAGCGCACCGGCATCTTCCGCTACCCCGAGCCGAAGCTCGTCGCCGGCACGAACTTCGCCGACGTCGGATTCGCGTCCGATCCGCGGGGTGACCGCGTCGTCGCGCTGTGCGCGATCGACAACCTCGTGAAGGGCGCGGCCGGGAACGGCGTCCAGGCGATGAACGTCGCGTGCGGCATGCCCGAGGACGCGGGGCTCGGCTTCGTCGGGCTGCACCCATGACGCTGCGCGCCGTGATCAAGGCCGGCGGCTCAAAGGGCGTCGACCGCGACGCGGTCGCTTCGCTCGTGGCCGAGGTCGCGCGTCAGGACGAGATCGTGCTCGTGCACGGCGCGTCCTCGGAGACGGACCGGATCGCCGAGGCGCTCGGCGTCCCGCAGGAGCAGATCGCGTCGCCTTCGGGCCACGTGAGCAGGCGCACGGACCGTCGCACGCTCGAGGTGTTCGCGATGGCGGCCCTCGGTGTCGAGAACTTCCAGTACGTCGAGAAGCTGCAGCAG
>DATEDV010000007.1:0-2319 GCA_035281485.1 Candidatus Limnocylindria bacterium
TCCGGCGCTCGCTCCGCTATGACGCGGAGGATCCCGTCGACGGCCTCGAGCCCCTCCGCGACCACGCCGCTGGCCCGCAGCCCACGCTGTTCGAGCTGACGCACCGCGGCGTCCACGGTCCTCCGCGCTGCATCCCGACGGCCCTGCATGAGTCGCCCGATCAGACCGGTCCGGTCCGGACGCGCCGCGAGGAAGTAGTCGGGGTACATGGCGACGATGACCTCATCACGTGAACTCAGCCGGAGCGCCGCGACGAGATCGAGAGCGACGGCGGCGCCCGGAGATCCATCGTGTGCGAGGAGGATCCGGACGCCGCCAGCCCCGGAGGACCTGGTGCTCGCCTTCTTAGTCTTCGCTGTCCTCGTCTTCGCGGTCCGTGTCGTCGTCTTCCTCATCCTTGTCCTCTTCGAGCGCGAATGCGACCTTGAGGTCGACACGGTACTGCGAAACCTTGCCGTTGCGCACGGCGACGGTCATGTGCCTGACGTCGGCGCCACTGATGTGGCGCAGGCTGCGAGCAGCGGTGGCGACGCCCTTCGCGATCGCGTCGTCGAAGCTTTCGGTCGACGTGGCGATCATCTCGATGACCTTGACGACGGGCGACGTCTCTATCCCGTCATCGAGCGCGGCGTCGTACTTCTGGACATCGCCGTTCTTCTGAATCTCCTTGGGCGCCTGCTTCGTCATGGACCCGAGCATGTCCCTCTCCTTTGTTCAGATTGCGAACGCGAGCTGACGCTCAGCCTGTCTTTCCGTCACGGGCCGCGACCGCAGCGGGGCTTTCGCCACCAGTACGGCGCAATGCGCCTGGCTGAGGATCTGGTCCGCGAGCGTTCCGCGCAGCACTCCACCTCTCGCGTGCCCGTCCGAGCCGAGGACGATCAGGTCGGCCCCTCCCGCGTTGGCCCGCGCAAGGATCTCCTCCGGAGCACGGCTTCGCGGCGTGACGTCACGGTCTAGCGCCAGCCAGTCGAAGGCGAGCAGCGCACGGTCGACCACCCGCGTCAGCGACACCGCCTCGGACGGCGTGCCGCTCACTCGGACCAGTGTCACGCGCGCCGCGCTGGGTAGCGGCAGCCGCGCGAGTAGCGCAACGGCCGCCCCCGATTCATCCGACCCATCAACCGCGAGCAGGATCCTTCGCGGGGCCTCGCGTCGCTCGCGGACGACCAACAGCGGTAGTGATGCGTGCCGTGCGAGCTGGCGGGCGACGCTGCCGAGGATCCGACCACCGAGTGCACCGAGCCCGCGCGAGCCGAGGACCACAAGCTCCGACGCGTCACGGATCGCCGCGTTCTCGATGGCGGCCGCGACCGGGCCCTCTCCGACCTCGACCGCCACGTGAAATCCCCGGCCCGCCAGGCGAGACCGAGCGCA
Organism: Candidatus Limnocylindria bacterium; assembly: GCA_035281485.1. GTDB lineage: Bacteria > Chloroflexota > Limnocylindria > P2-11E > P2-11E > CF-39. The sequence goes on from DATEDV010000007.1 coordinate 1,378, forward strand.
CTCGGCGATCGCCCGCGCGGCGCCTTCACCGTGCGCGACACCCTGCTCGGCTGGCTGCGTGTGAACGCCGCTATCACCGACGAATGAGTACGTCGGAACGGTCAACACGACCACGTGGTCGGCGTTCGACAGGGGCAGCGCGCCGAGGAAATCGAGCGCGATGTCGGCGCCTCGCGAGCCGTCGGTAGCGAAGAGCAGGCGCATCGGCCCGAGCATCGGGGAGGTACTGAAGACCGTCTGTCGGGGAAACCCTGTCTCGCTGGGCGTGCCCACCGGACGGCGCCCAGGGCCGATGGGACCAACGGCACGAAGGAACGGGCCGAGCGGCCGACGCCGACCCGACACCGGACGGATACGGTCGCGTCGATGGCCGAGCACGTCGCTCAGCTGGAGGCGTACCGCGTCGGGGCGCGCGCGCTCGCTTCGCGCATCCTGAACGCGCAGGAGGCTGAGCGTGTACGCGTCTCGCGCGAGCTGCATGACGACACGGGGCAGGCCCTCACGCTCCTGCTCATCCGGCTTCGGCTCATCGAGAAGCGGTCCACCGAGCCCGAGGTCCAGCGCGAGCTGGCCGAGCTGCGCCGGCTGGTCGGAGAGACGATCGACGGCGTGCGGCGCCTCGCCGTGCACCTTGGGCCGAGCGTCCTTGAGGATCTCGGCCTTCGCGCGGCCATCGAGTGGCTCGCTGACCGAGTGCGCGTCGAGGCGGGTCTGACAGTCGAGGTGTGGCTCGAGGGCGACTGTGACACCGTGCCCTCTGACACGGCTGTCGCGGTCTTCCGCGTGGTCCAGGAAGCTCTCACCAACATCGTCCGTCACGCGCGTGCGCGTCACGTCGACATCCGGTTGTCGACGAGCGCAGCAGCGGTGGACGTCGCCGTCACCGATGACGGGATCGGCTTCGCCGTCGACGAAACGCGTGCCCGACCTGGGGCGAGCATC
>DATEDV010000008.1:0-2263 GCA_035281485.1 Candidatus Limnocylindria bacterium
GGTGCGGGCGATGTCGGCGACGGTCCAGCGGCGATCGAGCAGCGGCACGCGATCAGGATAGCACGCCGCGGATCACGTAATGCGCGTTCGCGTCGCGATCGTCGGCGGACTCGCGGAGCTCCGCCGTCACGGTCCCGACCGCGAGCCCGATCGCCCGGCAGCGCGCAGCCTGGTGCGCGAGGCCCATGGTCATGAGCTCCGCCTCGAGCCGTTCGAGCGCCGCGCTCACGGCCGGCAGGGTCGCGTCGACGGCGATCGGGATCTCGCGCGTGGTCGCGGCTCGGGGACGCGGACCGCGGGCGACCGCGTCCCCGAGCGGATCGGGTCGGGGGACGATGCGCGCTTGCTGGCACGCCACGCACTCGAAGCGACCACGGCTCACGCGGTGATCGGTCTCCTTGCCGCACTTGTGGCAGCAGCCGCCGAGTCGCCTCGCAGGCACGGGCAAGCAGACGCTCTCGTACGCGCGCCGGTTCGCGAGGGGGCGGTAGTGGATGCGGATCATCGTGAGGCTCGTTTCGCGGACAGGGGCTTCGCCGGCAAGGGATTCACGCGCGTGACCTCGTGCGGGCGCGCGGAGTATTCGAGGCGGGGGCGGACGGGGGTCACGACGAGGCCTCGACGATCGCGGCGAGCACTTTGCTCCGGCCCTTCGCGCCTGCGTTCGCGTGCATCCACACGCACCAATCGAGTAGGGTCTCGCCTTTCTCCGCGCGGTATCCGTTCGGGCTGGGCTGTGCCGCCAGCTTGGCGCGCACGTTCTCGTCGGCGAGGGCGGCCTCGATCTCCGCACGCTTGCGGCCGGCAAGTGCGCCGCGCTTGCGCGCCTGAAGATCCTTGCGGTCACGCGCGAGCTTGCGCGCCTGCGGGCATACGTCCGATCCGCACGCGTCCATGCCCGCCTTCTCGGCGCACTTCCAACCGACCTTGAACTTGCGGCCGTTCGCGGCGACGAAGTGGTACATGTCCGTGATCGCCGTCCCGCAGTGGTCGCACGATCCGCCGCGCTTCGTCTCCTGCGCCGATAGGATCCCGGCCGTCGCGCGGCCCGTGCTCTCGAACGCATCATCCGCACCCGTGTACGTATACGGGGCCGGGCCGAGGTGAGCGAAGGGGTGAGCGTCCATGTCCCTATCCTAGCGCCCCCGCGGCCGCCGACCGTAAACGGATCGTAAGCGGAATGTAAAGCGCGTCCGCGAGCGAATTCGCCGCGCAACCGCCCAGTATTTCGCGAACGTGTCCGGCTGCTCGCGCCAGATCCACGCAACGAATCGCCAGCGCGGGATCGTGCCCGCCTCGAACGCGGCCCACGTCACCGCGTCCCCCGAAACTGGCGCACGGCATCGAGCATGCCGCGGCGGACGTTGCTCCCGAACGATCCGTACGACCACAGGTGCTCTCGACCGCGCCGAATCTCCCGCCACCGCGCCCACGCCCGCCGCGCGTCCGCGCGCTCGAGGGTCTGGGCGGCGGCGTCGAGCTCGGAGCTATACCGCATAATCTCCGCGAACCCCGTCTCGAGCGCGTCGCATGCTCGGAGCTCACGCTCCGCCGCGCTCCGAGCGAGCCGCGCCAAGACGGGCCGGAGCGCCGCCCAGAGATCCGTCGCGGGGATCGTCTCCGAATCAATGGCGTCCGCGATCAAGCGCGCGGCCGCGGACTCGTCCGCGGCCGCGCGGGTCCGTGCGAGCCGGCGGATCATCGCAAGCCTCGCAACCTCGGCGGTAACACTCCCGTGCCAGCGTAGAGATCGTCAGCCCACGATTCGTCGACGCAGCTCTCGAACGAAAGCGAGACGTGGCACGCGCGGCAGTAGCCGTCGTTGCAGCGTTCCTCGACGAGTTTCTCGCAGTCCTCACACACGCCGGAATTCGTGTCGCGATTCATCGCCCCGCCTCCTTGCCCGCAAGCACGCGAGCGATCTCGCGGCCGAAGTCGGTGATCGACCACTCGTCCTGCACCATGGTAGGCGGTTGGTGCGGACGCGCGAGGAGTAGCCTGCCGAGTACGCGGGCGGTGCGTTGAGAACCCTCGCCTGCCAGATCGATCATGCCTCGGACGTTGCAGGAGCGAGCGCGTGGTATTCGCAGCAGTAACTCGCGCTGCGCCGCGCTCAGCCCCGCCGCCACCCGGTCGCGCTCCGCGAGCAGGGCCGCGCACCGCTCGACGTGGCGTGGTGGGTACTGACCCTCGCTGTAGCGCGCGCCCTCGTTTGCGTCGCGCCACCCGGCCGCGTCTAGTGTCGGCGCGACGCGGGTCGCCC
>DATEDV010000009.1:0-2489 GCA_035281485.1 Candidatus Limnocylindria bacterium
CGCTCAAGAACGAGCCGAATGGTAAGGCCGAGGAACGAGCCGAACAGCGCCGCCCACACCAGGAGCCAGCCGTCGCGTGCCGGCACGCCGAGGAAATCGAGCGGCCCGAAGGGGAGCTGTAACGCCCACGCGGCGAGCGGAATGACCGCGAGCGCGCCGGCGATCGTGCGACGTCGTTCGAGCCGTTTCCGATCGTGGGCGTACTTCGCGCGCCTGCGCTCCTCCGCCTTGTCGACGCGCTTCGGCGCCTCCGCGGCCGGCGCGCGGTCGGTGAGCTGCGCGCCGCGACCGGCGCGACGCTCGCGCCGCCGTCGTCTCCCCACCGGCCAAGCCTAGTGTCGCCGAGGCCCACGCGAAACTCGTGTGGTGCGCGACGATCCGCGAGACGAGCTAACTGCGGGGTGTGCGTGGCGCGTCGAAGGCGAGCACGTTCGCGACGGGAACGGGGCCATCGCTCGTGGCGACGGCGTCGGCCTCGATCTCGCTCGCGAACCGGGCCGGTCCGGCAAGAGCCAGGTTCTCGTCGATCGGCCGAGCGCCGAGCCAGTCGTCCGACAGGGCGAGCGATGGCGCGCTCTGCGCGAACTCGCCGGCGGTCTCGGGCGCGAAGACGAAGAGGCGCGCCGACGCGGTATGCACCGCGGCGCGCGAGCCGACGAGCGCCACGAGCGGCGTGAACACCTCGCGCGGTAGCGGCGCCGCGCCGAAGCCGATGAGGCAGAGGACGGTCGGAGCGTCCGGCCCGGTCGTTGCCCCGGACGCCGTCGCGTCTTCGCCGTAGACCACGCGCAGCCCGGCCGCGGGCGCCGCCCCGGCAACGAGCGCGGCCACGCCGCACGCGTGCGCGCGGGTGATCGACTCCGCGGTCGCGCGCGCGCCGGCGATGAGGATGTGGTCGCGCAGGCGAACGTCGATGCGCGACGGCTGGAGCTCGCCCGAGGGCGAGTCGACGGCGAGTGCGATCTCGCCGATGGCGTCGGGTCCGTACGCGGCCACGCCCTGGAGCGCCCATGCGGATCCCTCCACCGTCACGCACGTGTCGTCCGAACGAGAGACCTCGCCGTCGAGGGTCGACCGCGCGACCCATCGGCCGACGACGGGCGCGACGTAGAGATCGCCGTCGGCACGCCGGTGGATGACGCGACCGGCGATGGGGGACGAGACCGCGCGTGCGAAACGACGCCCGGTACGCGCGATGACCGCGCGCCTTTCGACCTCCGCGCCGACCGGCACGCGCATGACGCGCTCCAGATCGTCCGGCGCGACGCCGAGACGGCGCGCGCCCTTCACTTTCACCGGCGTGCCGTAGGTGGTGCCGGCCGCGAGGACGTCGCCGGCGTGCACCTCCTGGCCCTCGGCGACCCGCTCGGCGGTGCCGAGAGGCAACACGTGATCCGCGGACCAGCGCGCATACCGCCACGGCATCAGCGGACCTCCGCCGGAAGGACCTTCAGCGCCGCATGCCACCGGCTGAGCGTCGGGATGCGTTCGGCGTCGCGGGGTGGCAGCGCCAGCGGCCGGCCGCGTGCGTCGATCACGACGCCGAGCTCGAGGTCCTCCGCGCGGGGACGGACCTTCAACCCGGGCATGACGATCTCGACGCGACCCCTCGTCGGTACGAGCAGGAACGACCCGCGTCCGACACGTTCCTGCATGACGCCATTCGCGTCGCTGATCTTCACCGTGGCGGAGCGCCGCGGCCACATCTCCGCGACGATCGCGAGCGCATCGATGGTCGGCAGGAGCGCGACCCGACCGCGCGCGGCGAGCGCGCCGGCGGCGACGAGCGCGTCGCCCGGTGCACGCGACACGAGCGTCGGCCCCGTCGCGCCGAAGACGTCGATCGCGACGAGGAGCGACTGCGCCGCGCGCGGTAGCTGCGCGAGCCGACCGGTGAGCACAAGGAGCGGCGCCTCGAACGCGGCATCGAGCGAGGCGCCGGCATGCTCGGCGTCAGCGAGCGCATGAGCGATCGCCTCGCGCGCCAGCGCCATCTCGAGCGTGAGCGCGAGGACGGACGCCGGTATCGCGTCGGGCCAGCGCGCGCGGTTGTACACGCGCTCGAGCAGCAGCGGCGCTTCCACGGCCCGCGGGATCCAGCGACGTACGCGGTCCAACCCCGCACGCGCGACGACGCGGTCGGCCGCCGCACCGACGCCGAGACGCTCGTGGACGCCGAGCACGACGCCGTCCGGCCTCGCGTGGATGACCGACGTCGCGCCGCCGGTGACGTCGAGGAGCACGACATCGGCCTTCGCCTCCGCCGACATCGCGCGCGCCGCCGCCTCGAGCGCCTCGTCGCGGAGGACGACGTCGCTCTGCGCGCTCCGACGCAGCGCGCGAAGCCGCGCGGTGAGCGCTTCGCGACCCGAAGCGATGCGGATGTCGGGCAGCGCCTCGATCGCGTGCGCGCGGCACACCGCCGTGAGGCGCTCGCGAACGCGCGTGTCGCCGGAGACGATGATGGGCGGGAGCGGTCGCTGCTGCGC
>DATEDV010000010.1:0-2437 GCA_035281485.1 Candidatus Limnocylindria bacterium
GCTCACCCATTCGATCGCGCCATCCTCGGCCTTCTCGAGCGCGGCGAGCAGCTTGTCCCGCCACACCTGCAGGCGCGGGAGGCCCGCCGCGAGCCTCTCGAGGATCCGGTCGGCGCGCTCGTGGAGGTCGCCGAGCCGGTCGATGACCTTGCGGTCGTGGGCCTTGTCGGAATGGTCGTTCGGCACGCGCGTGCCGCCGATGTCGCGCGTCTGCCAGTCGGTGATGAGCTGCTTGAGATCGACGTTGATGCGCTCGAAGGCCTCGTACGCCGCGACGAACTCCGCGTTCGCGCGCACGCCGTCGTAATAGCGCGAGTACTCGCCGTCGAGCGTCATGCGCGCGGCCGGCGCGAGCACGAAGCGCCCGCCGGCCTCGACGACGCGCCCGCGCTTCACGGCGTCGGCCAGCAGCGCGGCGACGCGCTCCACCGGCAGGCGGACGATGCCGGCGACGGCCGCGGCGTCCGCGTGCTTCTTGATGGCGAGGCCGTGAAGGACGAGGTGGAGGTCTTGCATGGTGGTCCTAGGTTCCCTCCCCCGCGCGCGGGGGAGGGATCGGCGCGAAGCGCCAGGGTGAGGGCCCGCGCCGAAGCGGGAGCGCGGTTGGCTTCGGCTCGAGCCTTCTCCCTCGCTCGCTTCGCTCGCATTTCCCTCCGCCGCACGCGGGGGAGGGGACCGGGAGGCCGGTGCTCATTTCGCACCGCCGCGCGCGACGATCCGGTCGCGGATGACGCGACGGAGGATCTTGTTCGCGGACGACTTCGGCAGGTCCGGCCAGATCTCGATCGTCTTCGGGCACTTGAAGCTGGCGAGCTGGGCGCGCGCCGACGCGAGCACCGCCTCGCCGTCGACCCCCGGCCGCGCCGCGATCACGGCGTGCAGGCGGTCGCCCCACTTCTCGTCCGGCAGCCCGACGACCGCCGCCTCGATCACGCCGTCGAACGCCTGCAGGACGTCCTCGACCTCGCGCGGGTACACGTTGAAGCCGCCCGAGATGAGCATGTCGTTCTTGCGGTCGAGGATGTAGAAGAAGCCGTCCTCGTCCATGCGCCCGACGTCGCCGGTGTGCAGCCAGCCGTTGCGGAACGCCTTCGCCGTCGCCTCCGGCTTGTTCCAGTAGTGCGACATCGTCATCGGACCGCGGCACACGATCTCGCCGACCTCGCCCGGTGGGAGGAAGCGATCGTCGTCGTCGACGACCGCGACCTCGGCGAAGGTGTACGGCCGGCCGCAGCTGCCGACGCGATCGTGGTCCTCGGCCTTGAGGAAGGTGATGACCATCGGGCTCTCGGACTGCCCGTAGGTCTGCACGAACACGCGGCCGAAGCGCGCCGTTCCGCGCGCGAGCACGCTCGGGGCGATCGGCGACGCGCCGTAGGCGATCGAGCGCAGCGCCAGTCGCTCGTTCGCCGGCTGCGGCTCCTCGAGCACCATGGCGAGCATGGTCGGTACGAGAAAGGTGTGCGTCGCTTTCGTCTGCGCCGCGAGCTGGAGGAATTCGGCCGGGTCGAACTTCGCCATCACCACCGACGTCACGCCGCGCGCGATCGCCGGCAGGAAGAACGCGCCGGACGCGTGCGCGATCGGGGCGGCGTGCAGGAAGATCTCGCCGGGCGCGAGATCGGGCACGAGGTCCATCAGGAATGCCGACAGTTCCGCGAGCTCGCCGCGCGTGGTCAGGGTGACCGCTTTCGGATGGCCGGTCGTGCCGCCGGTGAAGCCGAGGCGGTATGGCGCGTCGAGCGCGCGGTCGACGGCGCACGGTGCGTCGCTGCCGGAAGCGATCAGCTCCGCGAGGCGCCGCGGGCCGATGTCGATCTCGCTGCCGAGCCCTTCGGCCTGCCCGTGAATGAGCGCGCGTGCGCCGACGTCGCCCATCTTGTAGCGGTGGTTGTCGTCGGTCTCGCGCGTGTTGAGCCCGACGCGCACGAGGCCCGACTTGGCGAGCGCGTAGTACGCGACCAGGCAGTCGATGCCGTTGGGGAGCAGCACGCCGACCCGGTCGCCCGGTGCCAGTCCCAGCGCGAGCAAGGCGTTGCCGAGCTGGTCCGTGAGCCGGTCGAACTCGCGGAACGAGACGACGCGGGCGCCCTCGACGAGGCACGGTGCGTCGCCGAAGTGCCGAGCGGCCCGGCGGATGAGTGCCCCGATCTGCATGGAGAAGCCTAGCGCGCGGTGGATCCGCCGTCCGCCACCAGGACGGAGCCGTTGCAGTACGTCGATTCGTCGGAGCCCAGGAACAGGCACGCGTACGCCATCTCCTCCGGCGTGCCGGCGCGGCGCGCGGGCGAGACGGATTCGCCGACGGCGGGATCGTCGAACCAGTTCATGACGGACGCGACCATCTTCGTGTCCACGAAGCCGGGCGCGAGCGTGTTCGCGCGGATGCCGTCCTTCGCGTAGGTCACGCACAGCGAGCGCGTGTAGTTGATGATCG
>DATEDV010000011.1:0-4219 GCA_035281485.1 Candidatus Limnocylindria bacterium
CGCCACCCTCGCTGAAAACGAACCCGTCACGGTCCTTATCGAACGGCCGCGACGCCTTCTCGGGCGCGTCGTTCCGCCGCGAGAGCGCGTGGGCCTGGTTGAACGCGGCGATCGCGATCTTGATGAGCCCGGCCTCCGACCCGCCGGCGATCATCACGTCGGCCTGGCCGCGCCTGATCATCTCGCTCGCTTCGCCGATCGCGTGCGCGCTCGACGCGCACGCGGAGGCGTGCCCCATGTTCGGCCCCTTCGCCCCGAACTTCATCGCGATCTCGCCCGCGGCCATGTCGATGATCATCATCGGGATCATGAAGGCGGACACGCGCCGCGGATCCTTCTCGTGCGAGAGGACGTTGTCGACGACCGTGCTGACGCCACCGATGCCCGAGCCGAACGCGACGCCGACCCGTGGCGCGAGGTCCTTGGTGATCTCGAGCTTCGCATCCGCGATCGCCTGCGCCGCCGTCGCGACGGCGAACTGCGCGAAGCGGTCCGCGCGGCGAGCCTCCTTGCGGTCCATGTATTCGAGCGGATCGAAGTCGCGCACCTCGCCGCCGATGGTGGTCTCGAGGCCGGTCGTGTCGAAGCGCGTGATCGGGCCGATGCCGCTGCGACCGGCGCGGATACCGTCCCACGTCTTTGCCACCGAGTTCCCGAGCGGCGTGATCATGCCGAGCCCGGTGACGACGACGCGGCGGCGCTCGCCGTTACGCATCGTTCGAGTTTAGGCGGCCACGGCGACCGGCAGGCCGCGCGTCATGCCGAGGCCAGCGTCTGGCGGAACCGCCTGTACATCCGATCGTGGTTCCTGCGACTGCGTTTGTCGCGCTCCTCCTCGGGCAGCGCCTCCCACACGCGGTGCGGATGGCGCACCGCGTGCTCGACGCCGACGGCCACGGCGCGCCCTCCGCGCTCACGCACCGCGAGCGACACGGCGATGTCGAGGTTTCGGTAGAAGCGGTAGCGCTCGTCAAACCCGCCGATCGCGATCAGCGTGTCGCGCGAGGTCGCGAGGCAGTACCCCTGCACGGCGTCGCACTCGCCCGCCGTCACCTCGTCGAAGTGGCGGAGATCCGTGGTCCGCAGGCCCCACGGCCCGGCGATCCCCGCCGTGCGCAGCGCGTGCTCGAGGGGAGCGAAGAGCTGGCCGACGAGCTCGACGGAGGGGTCGACCTGCAGCAGCATGCGGCCCCGCGCGATCCGCAGCAGCGCGTTGCGCCCGGCGCCCTCGCCCAGGTCGCGATCCGCATGGATGACGCGGACGCGCTCGTCGGACGCAAGGCGCTCGAGTCGCGCCGCCGTCCGTTCGGTCGAGCCCTGATCGAGCACGACGATCTCGGCGTCGCCCGGCGCGAATCGCAGCACCGAGCGCACGCAGCGTTCGGCGTCCTCGGGCCACTCGCGCACGGCGATCGCGATCGTCCAGTCCCGCGTCGCGCGCTCGGACCTGCGGTCTTCGAGCTCGCGCGGCGATGCGATGGTGCGGCGTCCCCGGCGGGACAGCCGTCGATCACGGCGCGCCACGAGCGTCCGACCCGGCGCATGGTCCTCGAGACGCAGCCCATGCGTCGCAGCGCGCAGCGCGTCGGCCGCCGCGTAATCGCCGGCCTGACGTGCGCGCGCGTGGCGCGCGAGAGCCGCGAGCACCGGTGCCGGCGCGTCGTCGCGCTCGCGGGCGACCGACTCGAGCCCAAGCCCGAGGATGCCATCGGCCTGGAGCACCAGATCGAGCTTGGACCGGGAAGGCAGGGACCGCGAGCGGATCGCGAGCTGCAGCACCTCGACGGCGCGCGGCAGATTGAGATCATTCGCGAGCTCGGCGCGGAACAGCTGCGACCACGCCTCTCGCATGGTGTCGTTGCGCTCGCCACCCGCGAGCTGTGACCAGTGCCGCACGCGCTGGCGGAGGTGGTCGAGGCCCTCGGCGGCCTGACGGAGTGCGGCGATGCTGAAGTGCATGCGCGCGCGGTAGTGCGTGAGCAGGCACTGGTACCGGAACGCGAGCGGATCGATGCCGAGCGCCTCGATCTCGCGCACCTCGAGCGTGTTCCGCGCGGACTTCGCCATCTTCACGCCGTCGGCGAGCAGGTGCTGGCCGTGCACCCACATGCCCACGGCCGGCCGGCCGATGGCCCCCTCCGTCTGCGCGATCTCGTCCTCGTGGTGCGGGAAGATGTTGTCGACGCCGCCGGTGTGCACGTCGATGCGCTCGCCGAGGTATCTCGTGCTCATCGCCGAACACTCGATGTGCCAGCCCGGATAGCCCGGACCCCACGGCGAGTCCCAGACGAGCGCCGTGCGGTCCGGCTCGGCGCGTTTCCAGAGGGCAAAGTCCGCGGGGTCGCGCTTGTTCGGATCCACCTCTGATCGGACGCCCTGCCGCAGCGCCTCGCCCACGTTGCCGGAGAGTCGCCCGTAACCGACGAAGCGTTTCACCGCGAAGTACACGGTCCCAGCGACGACGTATGCGAGATCTCGCGCGAGGAGCCGCTGGACCATCGCGATCATGTCGGCCACGTGCTCGGTCGCGCGCGGGTACACCGTCGCCGGCAGGATCCCGACCTTGCGCTCGTCGTCGAGGAAAGCAGCCTCGTAGGACCGCGCGATGTCCATCGGCGTCCTGCCTGCCGCCAGCGCGGCCGCGATGACCTTGTCCTCACCGCGGTCGACCGCGTCCTGGCGCATGTGACCAACATCGGTGACGTTCCGGACGCTCGTCACCGTGTGGCCGAACAGCTCGAACGTGCGGCGCAGCCAGTCGGCGAGGAGGTACGACCGCAGGTTGCCGACGTGCACCGCCCGGTACACCGTCGGCCCGCACGTGTACATGCCGATCCGGCCCGCCTCGACGGGCACCAGCGGCTCCACTCGGCGCGTGAGCGTGTTGTGGAGATGTATCTGCACGCGGCCTCCCCTGTCGATAACAGGCTACGCCGCTCAGTCGCGGAGCATGCCCTCGATGATGGTCACGGCCTTCTCGAGCGTCTCGATCTCCCGCACGTCGACCCGCCGGACGCGGCGCTCGATGTCGGCGATGCGCAGCTGTCGCCCTTTGCCCAGCGTCCGGCGTCCCTTCGCCGTCATCTCGACGCGAACGACACGTCGGTCGCTGCTGTCGACGCGACGGCGGATGAGCCCGATGCGTTCCATCTGCGCCGCGAGGCGGCTGATCGTGGGGGCGCGCACCTGCTCGGCGGCCGCGAGGTCGCCGAGCGTCTTCGGCCCGCTCATGAGCACGGACAGCGCCGAGAGCTGCGCCGGCGTCGCTCCGGTGAGCGGGTCGCCCCGACGAGCGCGCCGCAGCAGGTGGATCGCGGCCGAGTGGAGCCGGTCGGCGAGCTCGTATTCGCGTGATGTGGTGGGCCCCCTTGCGTCCGACGGCACGCCGTGATATTAGTTAGCTAGGCTAAGTAGTTCAAGTGGGGAGGCATCCATGGCTGCGAAGTTCATCGAGGCGGTCAAGAGTGGCGACCGGGCTACGGTCGATCGGATGCTCGACGCGGATCCGTCCCTCGCGTCGGCGAAGGACGAGGGCGGAACGTCCGCGGTGCTCCTCGCCCACTACTACGGCAAGGCCGACATCGCGCAGGCGCTGCTGTCCCGGGGACCGGCGCTGGACGTGTTCGAGGCGTCGACGGCCGGCGATGCGAAACGCGTCGTGGAGCTCGTCGACGGGGACCGCGCTCTGGCGAACGCGGTCGCACACGACGGCTATTCGCCGCTCGGACTGGCCGCGTTCTTCAACCACCGCGACGCGGTGAAAGCGCTCCTCGAGCGCGGCGCGAAGCCGAGCACCCCGTCGCGCGACCAGGGTTTCACCCCGCTGCACTCGGCCGTCGCGACGGACGCCGGCGCGATCGACCACGACATCGTGCGCCTGCTGCTAGAGGCCGGCGCCGATCCGAACGCGACGAGTCGCGAGGGAGGCACACCGCTCCACACGGCGGCGTTCACGGGCGATGTCGAAGTGGCCGAGCTGCTGCTCGCGTACGGCGCGGATCCGAGCGCGACGGACAAGAAGGGCCGCACGGCGCTCGATCTTGCGCGCGATCAGAAGAACGTCGAGGTCGCCGCGCTGCTCCACCACTCGATCACGAACCGAGGGCGGATCCAGAAGACCCGCTAGAGGATCGTCTCTCCGAGCGCGCTCGCGACGAGCTCGACCGCGAGCGCGGCGGTGCGGTTGCTCTGGTCGAGGATCGGATTCACCTCGGCGACC
>DATEDV010000012.1:0-9794 GCA_035281485.1 Candidatus Limnocylindria bacterium
CGGGCAATGTAGGCAGCCCGGTTCGTCTGATAGTGCGCCTTGCCGTACGCGGAGAGACATGCGTTGCATCGAGTGCGACGTGTACCGCGGGCCGTGTCCTTGATCCGGAACTCCTCGATCGGTCGTTCCACGTGGCAGCCGGTGCAAACCCTGGTCAGGCCTGACTCCGGTGACATGTTGTCGGACGCTCTCACCCGGACGGCTGGTTCATTCGAGGCGTCCCACCCGGGTGCCTCCGCTCGCGCCTTTCGCCAATTGAACTGCTCCGCAGTCCGACGCATGTGACAGTTCGCGCAGCGAACGTCGCACTTTGCTATCTCGCGCAACACGAGATGCCATGGTTTACGGGCCGCGATGAAGCCGATGTTCCCGCTCTTCTCCGAGGGGTCGCGGTGATCGAAGTCGAGCTTGACCGGATCCGTCTCGCCACAGTCGACGCACGGATGCGCGAGGAGGTACGCGATCATCAACGCACGGTTCTCGATCCGGAAGTGCTTGATGCGCGCCGCCTCGCGCTTGATGTAGGTCTCGCGATTCGCGAGGTAGTGCGCGCGTCGGTACGCCGCGTGGCACGTCCGGCAGTGCCGCTGTCGGATCCCCCTGGCGATATCCGCGAACGCGAAGTCCGCTTCGGGCTTGGTCTCGCCGCACATGTAGCAGGTGAGCACGGTCGCCTCCGAGGGACCGTGGCAAACACCTCAGGTCAGCCTCTAGAACATCTGTTCTAGCACACATCCATCCGCTTGGCAAGCCGCCTCGCGCGTCGCGGTGGCACGGCGCGCTCGCGCGGCAGACGCGGGATCCAGAGATGCCGCCCGAGCGCGACGCTGCGGCCGACGAACGTCACTCCCTCGTCGACCAAGCGCGCGCGCTGCGAGACGAAGTGCGGCGCGAGCCCGCCGCTCGCGTTCACGACGCGGTGGCAGGGCACGCTGGGGTCGTCGCAGTGATGCATCGCGAGGCCCGCGAACCGCGCGGCCCGCGGATACCCCGCGACCATCGCCACGAGCCCGTACGTCGCGACGCGACCGGGCGGGATCCGGCGCACGACCTCGTAGATCCGCTCGTACCGCCGGTTCGCCATCTCCGCGAACTAGCATGCGCCGCCGTCACACGCGGCGCCGTCATGCGCACCGCCGCGGCGTGTGCCGCCCTCACGCGGCGCGCGAGCGTGGTCCTTGTCTTGCTTTGCTGCCCGCTGTGGCCGTCGCAGCGCTGGATCCAATGGAAGCCGCGCATGACGCTGGGCTGCGGTACGTCAGCGACGACCGGCCGGGCCTGCGGCGGCGTCGCTCCGGGCGCGGGTTCGTCTACCTCGACACGGAGGGCCGCGCGATCACCAGCAAGAGCGAGCTGCGGCGCATCCGCGACCTCGCGATCCCACCGGCGTGGACGGACGTGTGGATCAGCCCGGATCCGCTCGGCCACATCCAGGCGACCGGCCGCGATGCTCGGCGGAGAAAGCAGTACCGCTATCACGAGCGCTGGCGCGAAGTGCGCGACGAGACGAAGTACGAGCGCATGCTCGACTTCGCCAAGGTGCTCCCGCGCATCCGGAAGCACGTCGACCGCGATCTGGCGCGGCCGCATCTCACGCGGGAACGCGTGCTCGCCACGGTCGTGCGGCTGCTCGAGACGTCGCTCATCCGTATCGGCAACGACGAGTACGCACGGGCCAACAGCTCGTACGGTCTGACGACCCTTCGGGAGAAGCACGTTCGCGTCGTCGGCGGACGCGTGACCTTCCGTTTCCGTGGCAAGAGCGGTCAGGAGCACGAGGTCGGGGTGCAGGACGCGCGCGTCGCGCGCGTGATCCGCCGGCTGCAGGAGCTTCCGGGTCAGGAGCTGTTCCGCTACGTCGATGAGACAGGCGAGGCGCGCACGGTGGACTCGGCCGACGTGAACGCGTACCTGCGCCAGGTCGCGGGCGAGGACTTCACGGCGAAGGATTTCCGGACGTGGGCGGGAACGGTCTTCGTGGCGCGCGAGCTATGCGCGCTCGGCCGCGCCGACGGACCGCGCGGTGCGAAGCGCAACGTCACGCAGGCCGTGAAGGCGGTAGCGAAGCGGCTCGGCAATACCCCCGCGGTGTGCCGGCGGGGCTACATCCATCCTGCGATCGTGCAGGCGTATCTCGACGGAAAGCTCGAGCGTCCGACGGAGCGCGCGATCCTCGCGCTGCTCCGGCCATCCGGGCGCGCTCGCCCTTAGCGGACCGGCAGCCGCCGGGCCGCCATGGCGGGCGCCTGCTCTTCCTCGGGCTCGGGGCGCTGCGTCGCGCCGATCACGACACCGAGGGCCGTCGCGAACGCGACGCCGACCATCGCCGCGACGAAGAGCACGCCATCGGCCGGCCTCCCCGCGGCGTTGTCGAGCGGACCCCACGTGATGAACAGCAGGAACAGGATCACGGCCCCCGAGACGACGCCCACCGCCTGCGCGAACAGAAAGAGCGAGAACCAGCGCTGCGGCCGGCGCAGGAGCGTATCGAAGAAGGACCGCAGCAGTCGCGTCACCGACCACACCGTGAGGGCCGCGATCGTCCACGCGATGACCGTCGCGAGCGCCGCGACATCCGCGCCGACGACGCGCGACACGAGGGCGGCCGCCTGCGCCACGATCGTCTCCGGCATCATCACCTCGCCGAAGGCGGCGCTGCGACCCTGGAGCACGCCGATGATCGCGCTCTTCGTCTCGATCGCGCGCAGCGGGTCGAAGAGCGTCTCCTGCCGCAGTGTGAAGCCGGTCACGGTGAACGGCCCGATGGTCTGCGCACCGGAGGCGACGGCGAAGACGACGGTGAGGATCCCTCCCCAGGCTGCGGTGATCACGCCCATGAGACCGTCGATCGCCGCGGCGGTGAGCACGAACGCCGGTGCCAGACCCAGCGGCGCGGTCACGGGCATCGCCATGGCCATGATCGCCTGCTCCGTGCGGACGTCACGCAGCCATACCCAGACGCCCATGAGCGCGAAGAGCACCGCGAGGACGGGCACGAAGAGGAAGATGAGGAGCGTCTCGATCACCCACGCGATCGCGAGCGCCGCGCCAAGCTGTCCGGCGATGGCCACGACGCCGACGAGACCCGCGGCAGCCAGCGACGTGAACAGCCCGAAGCTCGCGAGGATCATCAGCGCGAACACCGGCAGTGCGGCGAGAAGGGCGAAGAACGCGCGTCGGAGCGGCTGTCCGTAACCGGACAGCAGCGCGACGACCGGGCTCTGATCAACGCCCGGGACGAAGTCGTTGATCGGCTCCGTCATGACGGGCACGACGCGCGTGGTCGCGAGCTCCTTGTCGACGTTCTCGATCGCCGCCACCGCGTTCGCGAACTCGCTCGCCTTCTGGTAGCGAAGGTTCGGCTGCTTCGCCAGCGCTTTCAGGACGATCGTGTCGAGCTCGCGCGGCAGCGATGGGCGCAGATGGCTCGGCGGCACCGGCACCCGCACGACGTGGTCGCGCATGAGCACGGCTGCGCTCGTGCTCGTGAACGGCGGCTTCCCGACGAGCATCTCGTACAGGACGAGGCCGAGACCGTAGATGTCGCTCTGGACCGTGGCGTGCTTGCCCTCGACGCGCTCGGGCGCGACGTACATCGCGGTCGCGAACAGCTCCGGCGTGGCGGCATCCTCACGCGGCGTGCGCGCGATGCCGAAGTCGGCGATCTTCGCGTGGTCGTTCGAGTCGAAGAGGATGTTCGACGGCTTCAGGTCCGCGTGGATGATCCCCTTCGAATGCGCGAACGCGAGGCCGTTGGCGATCTCGATCGCGAAGCGCGCGGCCTCACCGGCCTTGAGCGGTCCGGTCCGTTCGATGCGCGCCTTGAGCGATCCGCCCGGTACGTACTCCATCACGATGTACGGCTGGTCCTGGACCTCGCCGACGTCGAAGACCGACACGATGTTCGCGTGCGAGAGCTGCGCGAGCGACCGCGCCTCCTTCACGAACATGCGGCGGAGATTGCCGTCGGCGGCGGCGGCCGGGTCGAGCACCTTGATCGCCACATCGCGGTTGAGCGCGGTGTCCTTCGCCAGGTACACCTGGGAGGACCCACCGGCGCCTAGCGGCTGCGAGATCTGGTACCGCTTATCCAGTCAACGCTCCTGTGCGAGTTGGCTGGGCCGAACGCGCGCCGACTATACCGCCCGACCTGCGGCCAGCCTGTGAAGAGCCAACGGGCAGGCTGCCACCGCCGTTACCACCTGATCGAGTGCCGACAGGTGCCGGCTGCCTCGCCACCGAACGGATACCGGACGGCTGCCCGAGCTAGGGTCTGACCTTTCCCGCCGGCCCCTTCCGGTCAACCAGCGCGGTGACCGCGGGGCCGACGCGCTCCTTGAGCGCGGTCGCCTGTTCGGCCGTGATCTTCCCGTCCGCGGCCGCCCGGTCGATCTTCGTGTTGGCGAGCGTCACCAGGTGCGCGACAAGACCGTCGCGGCTCTTGCCGGCGACGCCGTTCGCCACCTCGCCCAGACTCTTGCCGTCGCGCATCGCCGCGCGCAGGTCGAGCTGCGTGACGCCGAGGTACTCGCGGGTCGCGGCGACGACGTCGCCCAGGAACTCGGCGGCCTTCAGCGCACGCGTGACCGTGGGCTTGGGCGCACGCTGCTCGTAGACGTGGTCGACGAATCTTGCGATCTGAGCCGGTGCCTCCGCCTTCGCCCGGTCGCCCTGTTCCCTTGTGATCGTGTTCGCGGCGACGGCGTTGTCGATCGCGGCGTTCGCCGCGGCCTGCAGACTGGCGATGAGGCCCGCGCGGTCCTTCCCAGGCGTCGCATCCGCGACGGCGCCGATGCTCGTGCCGGGCAGCTTCATCTTGAGATCGCCGGCGCTCAGCCCCAGGTACTCGGCCGATCGCTCGAAGAGCTGGCCGAGGATCCGCTTGATCGCACCGGCTCCGTCGCGCTTCGGTTCGGCGTCGCGGACCGCGGCGAGGATGGCGTCGACCTGCCCGGCGGTGATCACGCCCCTGGCGGCAAGCGCGTCGAGGATCGCTTTGAGCTTGTCGGTGCCGCCCTTGGCGGGAGCCGCTGCGCCCAGGTCGGCCTCCACCGCGGCGACCGGCTCGTCGCTCACGGGTGCGAACGCCGCCAGAGCGGCGCCGCCGAGCAGCGCCGCCGTCAGGACGCCGGCTCCGGCCGCGAGAAGGACCCTCTTGCCGCGCGATGAGACGTTCATGTTCTCCTCCTTGACCTGCCACCAGTACCTAGCTGGCTAACGAGCCGGTTTCGTTCACCGTACGTTTTCGGCCTCGCGGCCTCATCTCCTTACATCTCGTTAACATCCGATCGCCCGTGCAGATCGTCTTCGTGGCCGCCGAGGCCGCGCCATACGCCAAGGTGGGCGGCCTCGCTGACGTCGCGGGCAGCCTCCCTCAGGCGCTCGCCACGCTGGGCCACGACGTCACGCTGTATCTGCCGCTCCACGGCACGATCGACCGCGCGAAATTCCAGATCACCGACCGCGCGCCGTCCCGCTCGGTCCCGTATGGCAAGGCGAAGGTCCGCGTGCTCTATCCGAGCGTGGTGCGCGATGGGGTGCGCATCGTGTTCGTCCGCAACGATCAGCGACTCGGGCGCGACCGTGTGTACGGCGCACCGGATGACGCGAAGCGTTACGCGTTCTTCTGCCGCGCCGTGTTCGAGGATCTGCGTGCCGCGCCGCCCGATGTGGTCCACGCGCACGACTGGCACGCCGCGCTCCTCGTCCCGCTCATCGCGCGTTCCCGCGCGTTCGCATCCACATCCACGGTCTTCACCATCCACAACCTCGCCTATCAGGGGCGGACGGATGCGAGCGTGCTCGCGCTCATCGGACTACCACGCGCGCGCCTGACGCTCGAGGGCCCCAAGGAGGCCAACCCGATGGCGCGCGCCATCGCGACCGCCGACATCGTCAGCACCGTGAGCGAGCGGTACGCGAAGGAGATCATGACGAGCGAGTTCGGCGAAGGCTTGCAGGGCCTGCTCCGCGAGCGCCGCCGACGGCTGTTCGGGATCGTCAACGGCATCGACACCGTCGCGTTCGATCCGTCGACGGATCGTCACATCGCGGCGCGGTACAGCGCCGATGATCCGAGCGGGAAGGCGGCCGCTAAGGCCGCGCTTCAGAGGGAGGGTGCCCTGCGTGTGGACCCGGCTGCGCCGGTCTTCGGCGTCGTTGGTCGTCTCGTGGAGCAGAAGGGCATCGACCTGCTGACCGCGTCCGCGCCGCGCCTCCTCGACGCGGGCGGGCAGCTGGTCGTCCTCGGCACCGGCGACCCGGCGTACGAGGCGAAGTGGAAGGCGCTCGCGTCGCGCTACACCGGCAAGCTCTGGCTCACGCTCGGCTTCGACGCGGCGCTCGCGCAGCGCATCTACGCCGGATCCGACCTGTTCCTGATGCCGTCGCGCTTCGAGCCGTGCGGCCTCGGCCAGCTCATCTCGTTCCGCTACGGCACGATCCCGGTGGTGCACGAGGTCGGCGGGCTCGCCGAGACCGTCCGGGACGTCGACCGCGACGATGCGCGCGGTAACGGCTTCTCCTTCGCCGAGTACGCGCCCGCGGCCTTCGACGACGCGATCGCACGCGCGATCGCCGCGTACCGGCGCTCTCGCGACGGCTGGCTCGATCTGGTGCGGCGTGTCATGCGCGAGGACCACTCCTGGGATGCGTCCGCGAAGCGCTACGTGGGCCTGTACCGAACGGCGTCGAGGGTGCGCAAGGCCGCGTGACGCGATCGATCGTCGATCTCGAGGAGGCGGTCGCCTCGCTGCCCGCGGCCGCGCGCGCCGCCGCCGAACGCATCCTGTCCATCTCCACGACGACGGGTCGCCTCGCCGCGCCACCGGAGATGCACGACTGGATAAAGAAGTTCTTCGGCTCGGTCGACGCGGTGAACGAGCAGCGCATCGTCCGCGTCAGTAATCAGGTCACCCTCGAGGGAGCGCTCTTCAACGAGCTGCGTGCCCTGCGGCCGATCGAGGTGAAGGGCGGCGAAGAGGTCCGCGCGACGATCGCGTCGGCGGCGAACGATCCGTTCTGCCGTCCCGAGACGGGCACCCCGGCGGACGTCTTCGGGCGGGTCGACGGCCAGCACGGCGTCACCGCGTCGAACATCGCGAAGTACGACGGGTTCCACGGCGTGCTCGTGTTCAAGCAGCACGACCCGCTCGCGCCGATCGACGCGGCGGCGATACGCGATCACCTGACGACTGCGCACCGCTGGGCCGAGCGCGCGCTCGAGGCGGATCCCGCCGCGCGGTACTACTTCCTCCTCTGGAACTGCCTGTGGCGAGCCGGCGGCTCGATCGTGCACGGCCACATGCAGATGACCGCGACGCGCGGCATGCACTACCCCAAGATCGAGCTGCTCCGTCGCCAGGCGCTCGCCTACGACGCGCGGCACGGGAGCGACTACTTCGACGACCTGTGGCTCGTTCACGACGCGCTCGGCCTGGGAGTCGAGCTGGACGGCGTCCGGACCATCGCGTCGCTCGTCCCGATCAAGGAGCGCGAGATCATGATCCTTGGCCGGCCCGGTGCGGACGAGTCATCCCTCGCTCCGTCGATCGCGAGGGCGATCGCCGCGTACCGCGCGGCCGGCGCGGTCTCCTACAACATGGCCCTCTACGTGCCGCCGCTCTCGCCGGACGGCGAGGATTGGCGACGCTTCCCGCCGATGGCGCGACTGGTCGACCGCGGCGATCCGGCGAACAAGACCAGCGACATCGGCGCGATGGAGCTCTACGCCGCTTCGGTGATCGCTACCGACCCGTTCCGGCTGGCCGACGCGCTGCGCGCTTGACTGCTAACACCGTTCCGCCACCCTCTGTGACGCGCGGGCTATTGACGCGACGGTCGCTGTCCTGCTTACTTTTGCGCCAATGGCGGATCTCACCTTCGTATCGCGCCGCGATTCGAGCTTCAAGGAGTTCCCGCCCGCGTCGGCCCAGATCGCCATGGTCCTGCCCTTCTACGGGGACCTCACCGTCTGGATGCGTACACCGGACGCCGGCGGATGGCACTTTCCGACGAGCGCCCGACGCTCGGGCGAGACGATCCTCGAGGTCGCTCGCCGGGAGCTCTGGGACGCCGCCCGTATCGTCGCCAATCGTCTCGACCTGCTTGGGGCGATCCGTTACGAGCTGCCCAAGCCGACCACCGCGTACGTGTACATGTGCGAGCTCGACCGGCTGACCTGGTGGTACGAGCTGCCTGACAAGGACAAGTCCGCGGAGCTGGGCGTCTTCGCCCGCCTCCCAAGACCGATCGCCTCGGAGGCGGTCGAGATCGTCCTCGAGGCCGCGCTCCGCGCGCGTCGCACCGGCCTCCGTTAGCGCACTCGCCGACGTCGTTCGTTCGGTCGCTCGTCCGGCGATGCGCCATGACATTCGTGTAACGACCGGGCGGTAGCACGACCGCTGCGGTCGCGCGGCGTGCCACTTGCGGCGGCGCTCAAGCTGTGAGGAATGACGAGGAAGCCGAGCGGGCGGTCGAGCGATGGGTGCGTATCGGGGACGAGGTCGTGAGCGGCAAGATGGGTGGTGAGCGCGACGACGGTGCGGTGCGCTCATGCACCGCGTGCGGGACGAGGTTCCGCATCCTCGCGAGCGAGGACCGGGCGCTCTGCGCGCGCTGCTTCCTCGAGCGTGGAGCTACGGGAGCCGATCGAAAGAGCGTGTGATGGCGCGCACCAGCGCGTCGCCCTCGAGCCGGTCGCCCAGATAGTCGTCGCCGACGCGCACCTCGAAGTGCAGGTGCGGTCCGCCTTCTTCGAATCCTGAGCTGCCCACGGTGCCGATGACCTGACCCCGCGTCACGGACTGACCGACGTACAGATCAGCGACCGCCTCGAGATGCGCGTACCGCGTCACCACGGCGCGCTCGTGAGCGATCCACACCTGCCGGCCCCGGATGCGGTCGAGCGTCTCGTCCGGCGTGTAGCCGATCGCGATGGCCGCCTCGAGGGCGGCGCTTTGCTCGGCCGCGTCCCATTCGACGAATTCGCGGTCGACGCGGATCACGGTGCCCGCCGCCGCCGCGCGCACCGGCGTTCCGCGATCCGCCGCGAAGTCGATGCCCTCGTGCCAACCGGCCCGGTAATCGCGCGCGGAGTTCGGCAGCAGCTCCAGATCGGTAGGGATCGTCGCGCCGTCGATGGGCAGCAGCAGGCCGCGGATGACGGGGGATATCCCCCTCCCCTGACCGGGGGAACTTCCCATCGTCCGCCGCACGTCGACGCGTGCGTCGTGCGCGGGATCCGCGGTGGCGCGCGGTGCCGTATTTGCTGGCTCGATCGGCGCTTTTGACGCACTTCCAAGCGCCGTCGCGGCGACCGCGATCGCGGCGAAAGCGAACACGATCAGTACAGCGAGGAGCGGTCGCATATACGAAGACGCTACTGCAGCGCATCGATAATTCCCCTCGTGCAAGAGCTTTCGGTCATCACTTGGGACCCGGTGCGTCAGGGCTGGATCCACGAACGTGGACCTGAGATGACGAAGCCGCCGGTGCCGCCGGATATCCACGCGATCCAGACGTACTTCTTCGATCCCGACGGCAAGGAATGGATCGCGACGGTGCTCGCCCCGCGTGGCCGCGAGCTCGCCGCGCAGTGGCAGGGTGCCTACAAGGTCCCGGAACGCGCCGAACCGCGTGCGACCGCTCCACGGAAGAGCAGCCCCGCGCCGCTCTTCGCCATCGTGCTCGTCGTGCTCATCGTCGGCGGCGGCGCGGCCGCCGTCGTCGCGGGGACGCAGAACGCGCCGAACGCGAGCGCCGCGCCCACGAACGCTCCGGGCGCCACGACCCAG
>DATEDV010000013.1:0-2288 GCA_035281485.1 Candidatus Limnocylindria bacterium
CCGTCGTCCATGCGCGCGGCCAGCCCTTCTTCGAACCATGCCGGGACGACCGCGTCGCCGAGGATCTCGCGGGTCGCGAGGTGGGTCAGCTCGTGCGTCATGAGATCCGCGAGGCCGGCGCCGGCCGCGGACTGCCAGCTCACGGCGATCGTCAGCGTCGCGGGATCGAACACACCGGCGTACGACGCGGCGACGTTCTCCGCGGTCTCGTGGGTGTAGCCGAAGAGCTCCTGGGTCGCGCGCGAGAAGCTCGCGGGCGTCGCGAAGACGAGGATCCGAGGCTTGGTCGCGAGCTGCCGGTCGAAGGACCGCTCGACGCGGGTGATCGCGCGGTCGACAGTGCCGGCGAGGCGCACCACCTCGGGAGCCGGGACGCCCGGCTCGACGCGGAGGTCGGCGCGCGCCGAGACGACCGTCGACAGGGGGACGGTCGTCTCGCGACGCGCGCTCGTGCCCACCGGCACGTTCACGCAGAACTGGGGAATGAGGCCGGTCGTCGGGACGCAGCTCGGGCCCTGACTCGCGCTGGCCTCGCCGCGGAGGGCGAGCAGCGCCAGGATGGCCAGCGCACCCAGGCTCACGATCTTCAGCACGCGTCGCATCGCTCGTCCTCGTTTCGGTAACCCCGCTAACTCAGTGAGTCCGGAGGCTTTGCGTCCCCGCCTCGCGACGGGTTTGCCGTTTCGCTCGGGTCCCGCCCGATCTCTCGATCTGGCGTGCTGTCAATCTACCGGCGGAACGCGGCCGGACGAGAGGCGAGCTAGTCCCGCCGGGCGCGGCGCTGTGACCACTGCGGCTGCAGGGGTCGGAGACGAACGAGCAGCGCTCTCACCCGTCCGGGGGAGCCCAGCAGCCAGGCGCGCCGGCTGACCGCGCCGGCGGCGCCGAGGACCACGCCGCCCAGGATCAGCAGTGGCGCCTTCAGCGGCGTGGACCGGTACTCGGCGACCACGAAGTGGTCGCCCGCGGGGAGGGCGAACGCGAGCAGGCTGGGCGACGCCATGAACGTGGGCACTTCGGTGCCGTCGACCGTCACACGCCAGTTCGGGTGATAGGTGACCTTCACGACCATGGCCGAGGCGGTAGCGCAGCGCGCGAGAACGTCGAAGCGCGCCGGCTGCACGCGCTGGTACGCGACCTCCCCACCGGCGCACGCCGGGGTCGGCACCGCCGCCCGCGCTTCCGTCGCGTGCGGATAGTCGAAGCGCGTGAAGGACCAGCGACCGGGATCGCCACCGCGAAGCCACGCGAGCTCGCGCGCGAACAGCTCCCGTTGTGTGGCCGGCGCCTCACGCCCCGCGATCGCCGCGTACTCCGCGTAGCCGCGGCCGGGCGCCGCGTAGAGCACGTACTTCGCGGTCGTCACGAGCGCACGCAGCTCCGGCGGGAACGCCCGCCCTCGCGGCGCGACCACGTACGAGACGTTGAAGAGGCGGTAATGCGACAGGTCCTGATCGTCGAAGTCCCACAACAGGTCGGCGTTGAGCGAGAGACTCTGGTTCGGCGGCGCGGCCGCGTCGAGACCGTGGTGGGCGATGAGGTTGTAGAAGCGCACCGACGTGAACGGGATGCCGAAGTCGAGCGTGCGGCCCCAGTTGTTGTCGTGGCCCGCATAGACGCGCCCCGGTGGCTCGCGACGCAGCGCGTCCATGACGGCACGCGCGTCGGCGTCCGCGTCGAGCGCGGCCTGCGTCCGGCGCATCCACTCCGCACCCTGTGCGTACGTCGCCCGGCGTTCTCCGAGCGCGGGAGCGAGCAGCAGCAGCGCCGCCGCCGTGGCCGCCGTGAGGCGGGTGCGCGTGGATGAGGCGCGCGCGAGATCCCACAGCCACGCGCCACCGATACCGATGAGCAGGACCGCGAATATGTCTACCGCGCCGATGAGGCGATGGAGGAAGAGGCCGTCGCTGAGCGGCAGCAGGTCGATGAGACCGCCGAGCGTCGGACGGCCGAAGTAGAGCACCAGCCACAGCGCGAAGAGGCCGACGCTCAGCAGGGCGAGGCGCGCGCGAGTGACGACCGCGGCGACCGCGCCGATGCCAAGCAGCACGGTGAGCACCGGGATACGACCGTGATCGAGGAGGTCGCCCGAGACGAGCCAGGTGAGGATCGCGGGCGCGCCGTACGAGTCGTACTTGAACCGTTCCAGATATGGCGTGACGTTGATGTACGGCGAGTACATGAGGAACGGCAGCCACATGTACGAGGACGCCGCGGCGGTGACGCCGCCGACGAGGGCGAAGCGACCGACGCGGTCCGCGAGCGTGGCGCGCGTCACACCGAAGAGC
>DATEDV010000014.1:0-4566 GCA_035281485.1 Candidatus Limnocylindria bacterium
AGGTGATCCTCTTCGGCGTGGGTATCGCGTTCTTCGATCTGCGATTCAGCTTCGACATCGTCTACGCGATACCCGCGATGATCGTCGCGGTCTTCGCGATGCTCGGCGTCGCGTTCCTGCTGGCCGGGATCGTCCTTGTGATCCGCGAGGCCAACTTCTTCATCGACTGCACGAATTTCCTGTACGGCGTGCTGTCCGGCGTGTCATTCCCGATCACGTTCCTACCGGGTCTCGTTCAACCGTTCGCGCTCCTGCTGCCGACGACCTACGCCATGGATCTGCTGCGCCAGCACGCCATCGGTGCGCGACCCCTCATGGACCCGCTGCTCGAGTACGCCGGGTTGATCGTGACGACGCTGCTGATCTTCCCGCTGGGGCGCTGGGCATTCGCGCGCGCCGAGCGCTCGATGCGCGTCAGAGGCACTCTCGGACAGTACTAGGTAGGCTACGTCCGTGGGCATCATCTGGCGGACGCTCATCAACGCGATCGCGATCGCGGTCGCCGCGTATGTCATAAACATCTACCAGCCGGACGCCATCCAGTGGGGACAGGTCGATTACGGCCTCGGCGAGCTCGGGCGGTACGTCTCGCTCGCCCTCACCGGCCTCACGCTCGGCGTGGTGAATGCGATCGTGCGGCCGATCCTCGTGATGATCTCGATGCCGATCACGTGCCTCACGCTCGGGCTCTTCATCTTCGTGATCAACGCGCTCATGCTTCTGCTCGTCTCGGCCATCCCGTTCCTCGGCTTCGTCGTGAACGGATTCATCGTCGCGCTCGTCGCCTCGATCCTCATCTCGCTGGTCAGCGCGGCGCTGTCGATGGTCCTTCCCGACTGACGCGCGGCGCGTGATGGCGGCGAAGGGTGCGCCCGATTTCGTCGTCGTGACCGGTCTCTCCGGCTCGGGCAAGTCGCAGGCGGTGAAGGTCTTCGAGGATCTCGACTACTACACGCTGGACAACCTGCCCCCCGCGCTCATGAAGACGACGCTCGAGGTGTGCCGGCGCGGGGGTCATCAGCGCGTCGCGTTCGTGATCGACGCCCGCAGCGGCGCGCTGTTCGCGGAGGCGAGCGCCGCCTTGGACGAGCTCGCGGCGGACGGAGACCGCCCGCACATCCTGTTCTTCGACGCATCGGACGAGGTGCTGCTGCGGCGCTACAGCGAGACGCGTCACCGCCATCCGCTCGAGAGCTCCGGCGGCGTCCAGCCGTCCATCGACGAGGAGCGTCGCGTGCTCGTGCCATTGCGAGCGCGCGCGGACAAGGTGATCGACACCACACACCTCACCGTGAAGGACCTGCGCGACACGCTTCACTCGCTCTACGGCGGCGGCAAGACCGGCATGCTCGTGCACGTGACGAGCTTCGGGTACAAGAACGGCGTGCCGCCGGCGGCCGACCTCGTGTTCGACGTGCGCTTCATGGAGAACCCGTTCTACATACCCGAGCTGAAGCCGAAGACCGGGCGCGACACCGCGGTGCGCGACTTCGTGCTCGGCCATCCGGCGACGCAGGAGTTCCTGTCGCATCTCGTTCCGTTGCTGCGCTTCGCGCTGCCGCGGTACGAGGACGAGAAGAAAGCTCGGCTGGGCGTCGCATTCGGCTGTACCGGCGGCTGGCACCGCTCGGTCGTGATCGCCGACGAGGTGGCGAAGCGGCTCAAGGAGTTCTGGCCCGGCGAGATCACGGTCGATCACCGCGACGTCGGCCGCGAGGTCACGACCTGACACGCGGCGTGACCCGGGCGCAGCGCTCGCCGCTCTCCGAGGAAGTGAAGGCCGAGCTCGCACGCGTGCGCCCCGCGGACTGCGATCGCCGCGTGCTCGCCGCGCTGCTGCCGCGGGCGGAGCATCTCGGCGCTCCCGCGCGCCGGTTGGCCCGCGCGGCCGAGGTCGTCGAAGGCCGCGCCTCGCTCAGGCGCGAATGCTGCCGCCGGACGTACCTGCGCGGACTCTTTCTCGCCGGCGGGTCGCTGTCCGCCGGGCCGTCGGGATATCTCCTCGAGCTGCGTCCGCCGCGCGGCGAGGTGACACGAGCGCGGTCGGTGCTGCGGCGCGAGGGTTTCGCGCCGCGCTCACGCCTGCGGCGCGGTCGCCAGGTGCTCACGCTCCGGGACGCCGACGCGATCGCGTCGTTCCTCCGACATGCCGGCGCGGGGGAGACGCTCCTCCGCTTCGAGGCGCGGCGCGTCTCGCGCGAGATGCGTGGTCACACGATCGCGAGCGTGAATGCCGACGCCGCGAACCTCGCGCGCGCCGTCGCGGCCGCACGCGACCAGATCGACGCGGTGCGGGCGCTCTCGGCATCGGGTCGTCTGGCGCGCCTGCCGGCCGAGGTCCGCGCGGCGGCGGTCGCTCGGCTTCGCGCACCCGAGGCGACGCTCGCCGAGCTCGCCGCACGCTTGGACACCACGAAGTGGACGGTGCGCCAGCGGCTCCGACGCGTCGTCGACGAGGCCGCGCGTTGACGCGGGAGCGCCTGGTCGTCGGCAACTGGAAGATGAATCCGTCGACGATCGCCGAGGCCGTCGCGCTGGCTCACGCCGTCGTGTCCGCGACGGAGGGCGTCGGTATGGGTGTCGCCGTCGCGCCGCCCGCGCTCGCGCTTGCGGCGGTCGCCGATGCGCTGCGTGGCACCCACCTGGGTGTCTATGCGCAGGACGTGCACTTCGAGGACAGGGGCGCCTATACCGGACAGCTCTCCGTATCGATGCTCGTCGGGATCGCCGCGGGGACGATCGTCGGCCACTCCGAGGTACGGCGCGATCTCGGTGATGACGACACGCGCGTTTCGCGAAAGCTTGCCCGCGCGATCGCCGCCGGACTCCGGGTCGTCCTGTGCGTCGGCGAGAGCGAGATGCAGCATCTCGCGGGCGAAACAGAAGCGGTCGTCGCGCGACAGACCGCCGGCGGTGTCGCACCGCTGCGTGCGGATCGAGAGCGCGCGGCTAAGCTCGTCATCGCGTACGAGCCGATCTGGGCGATCGGCACGGGACGACCGGCGACCGGCGCGCACGCGGCGGCCGCGGCACGCGTGATCCGGCGCTCGCTCGAGGGCGCCGGCCTCAGCGGCGATCGCACGCCCGTCCTGTACGGTGGCAGCGTCACCGCGGCGAGCGTGGGCGAGTTCGCGAAGGCCGAGGGCATCGACGGCGCCCTCGTCGGAGGCGCGTCGCTCAAGGCCGACGAGTTCGGAGCGATCGCGCGGGCCTTCGCGTGAGCCCGGCGTCGTATCGACCCGTCATCCTCTGCGTGCTCGACGGCTGGGGGATCGCGCCGGATGGTCCGGGCAACGCGGTCACGAGCGCGGACACGCCGCGCCTCGATGCGCTCGCCGCGCGCTACCCAACCGCCAAGCTCGAGGCGAGCGGCCGTGCCGTCGGCCTTCCCGACGGCGTGATGGGGAACAGCGAGGTCGGCCATCTCACGATGGGCGCCGGCTACGTTCAGTACCAGGAGCTGGTGCGCATCAACGACGCGATCGACGACGGCAGCTTCTTCGCGAACGCCGTGCTGCGGGAGGCCTGCGCGTCGGCGCGCGACGGCGGGGCCCTTCATCTCATGGGCCTCATCTCCACCGGCGGCGTGCACGCCGACATGAAGCATCTCGGCGCGTTGATCGATCTCGCACGGCGCGAGCGCGTGGCGCGCTGCGTCGTGCACGCGTTCCTCGACGGACGCGACATGCCGCCGCGCAGCGCGCTCGAGCTGCTCCCGCGCGTCGACGCGGCGATCGCGACGGTGCACGGACGCTTCTACGCCATGGACCGTGACAAGCGTTGGGAGCGGACGGAGCGCTCGTACGACGCCATCGTGGATGCGCTCGGGCCGCGCTGCGACAGCGCCGTTGCCGCGGTCGAGCGCTGCTACACGGATAACGCGTGCAGCGATGAGCTCATGCCGCCGCACGTCGTTGGCGACGGCGCGCCGATACGCGATGGCGATGCCGTCATCTTCTTCAACTTCCGACCCGACCGAGCGCGGCAGCTCACGTGGGCGCTCATGCGGCCAGACTTCGATGGCTTCGGGCGCAAGCGCATCCCGCGCGATCTCACGTACGTCACGATGACCGACTACAAGGTCGGCATCCCCGCAGTGAACGTCGCGTTCCCGCCGGCCGACGTGACCTCGATGGCGCAGCTGCTCGCCGAGCGCGGACTGCGGCAGTTCCACACGGCGGAGACCGAGAAATACGCGCACGTGACGTACTTCTTCAACGGCGGTCGCGAGGCCGCTTTCTCTGGAGAGGACCGCGAGCTCGTCCCCTCGCCGAAGGTCGCGACGTACGACCTCGCGCCCGAGATGAGCGCGGCGGGCGTCGCCGGCGCGCTCGTGGATGCGATCGATCGCGGTGTCTACGACTTCGCGGTCGTCAACTTCGCGAACCCGGACATGGTCGGACACACCGGCGATCTCGAGGCGACGCGCGCGGCGATGGCCGCGACGGACACGGCCGTCGGCCGTGTCGTGGATGCCGCGCTCGAGGCCGGCGGGTGTGTGCTCATCACCGCTGATCACGGGAACGCTGAGGAGCTCCTGTTCCCGGACGGCGGGCGGAATACGCA
>DATEDV010000015.1:0-4810 GCA_035281485.1 Candidatus Limnocylindria bacterium
TGGAAGTGTCCGCGGTCGGGTGCGAACGGCGGCTGACCCTGCAGCATGCGTCGCAGGATCACGTAGAAGGTGTCGATGATCGGCACGCCCAGCACCAGCAGCGCCGCGGCGACCTTCGCGGTCCCGAAGATCGACAGGACCGCGAGCATCGTCGCGACGAACGTCACGCCGGTCGTGCCCATGAAGAGTCGCGCGGGATGGAAGTTGAAGAGCAGGAACCCTCCGGTCGCGCCGGCGAGCGCGAAGGCCATCCACGCGACGAACGGTTCGTTGACCTGCGACGTGAGCGCGAGCGCGCCGAGCGTGAGCGCGGCGATCGCCGCGACGCCGCCGGCCAGGCCGTCGAGACCGTCGATGAAATTGAGCGCGACGTTCATCCCGACGATCCAGAAGACCGTGAACGCGATCGCGACGATGCCTCCGATCTCGATGAGCCCCTCGCCGAACGGGTCGTTCACGAAGTCGATGCGCAGACCCGCCGCGACGATGACCGCCGCCACCACGAGCAGCCCGATGAACTGCCAGCGCGCCCGCAGCTCGAAGACGTCGTCGATGACGCCGAGGGTCATCCCGAGCAGCGCGGCGAACGCGGTGAGCGTGAATCGCGACGACCGCACCTCCTCGGGGATGAGGAAGGGATGACCGGCGACGCGGTCGATCACCCAGAACGCCAGGATCGTGAGACCGAACGCCACGGCGATCGCAAGACCGCCGGGCCGCGGGATCGGACGGGGGTGGTTGCGACGGCCACCGGGTACGTCGAGCATGCCGAATCGCTCTGCGATCCGGCCGATGAGCGGTGTGACCGCGGCGGCGAGCAGGAACGCGAGTACGGCGGAGCTAACGAGCAGAAGGCCG
Organism: Candidatus Limnocylindria bacterium; assembly: GCA_035281485.1. Classification (GTDB taxonomy): domain Bacteria; phylum Chloroflexota; class Limnocylindria; order P2-11E; family P2-11E; genus CF-39. The sequence continues at coordinate 859 of DATEDV010000015.1, forward strand.
GTCACTCTACGAACGATATCCGCAGACGCCGTACCAAGCAGAATGACGGTGAGGAATGAACGGATGACGCGTCTGGACGGCCGTGTAGCGGTGATCACGGGCGGTGCGCGCGGCATCGGCGCCGAGACCGCACGGCTCTTCCGCGCCGCCGGCGCGACCGTCGTCACGTGGGACGTGACCGACGGCGCAGACCGCAACGTCGACGTCACGGACACCGCGGCGGTGGACGGCGCGGTCGCGGCGACCGTCGCCGAGACCGGCGGCATCGACATCCTCGTCAACAACGCGGGCATCCTGCGAGATGGCCAGCTCGTGAAGGCGAAGGATGGACAGATCACGGGCCGCATGGAGGACGAACAGTTCGATTCGGTGATCGCGGTGAACCTTCGTGGCGTGTTCGTGTGCGGGCGGGCGGTCGCACCGGTGATGATCAGGAAGGGCTGGGGCCGCATCCTGAACGCCTCATCGGTCGTCGGTCTTTACGGGAACTTCGGCCAGTCGAACTACATCGCGACGAAGGCCGGCGTCATCGGACTGACCAAGGTGTGGGCGCGCGAGCTCGGGCCGAAAGGCATCACCGTGAACGCGGTCGCGCCGGGGTTCATCGCGACGGAGATGGTGCGACAGATGCCCGAGCAGATACTGAGAACGATGGTCGAGCGTACGCCGGTGCGACGCATGGGCGAGCCGCGCGACGTGGCCAACGCGTACCTGTTCCTCGCATCGGAGGAAGCGAGCTTCATCAACGGCGCGGTGCTGAGTGTCGATGGCGGAGTCGTCATCGGAACGTGATCGTTCTCCGACGCCGGACGACGTGATCCCGGCCTTGCTAGATTTCTCTTCCGACCGGTCATCCATCGACGCCGGCGGAGGGAGAACAGCCATGCCGCTCTTCATGGATGTCCACGAGAAGCTGCCCGAGGGAGCGACGTCGAAGGATGTCGCGGACGCCCACGCCGCCGACCTCAAGGTCCAGGGGAAGTACGGGGTCAAGTACGTGCGCTATTTCATGGATGAGCAGTCGGGCAAGGTCTGGTGCGTCTCGGACGCGCCGAACGCCGAAGCGTCCCTCCAGGTCCACAAGGAAGCCCACGGGCTCATGCCCGATCGGATCTTTCCCGTCGTCGAGGGCAGCTAGACGCTGGACGACGCGGTCCCGAAGGTCGCGGGACCGCGTCGCGCACAGGAAGCGCTGGCTAGATGCTGGTCGCGACCTTTTTCGCGAGGTCCGTGATCGCGGTCTGCAGGGCGTCGCTCGACTTGGTACGAGATGTCGCCTGCACGGTGAAGTACGTCGAACCCTTGAGCGCGACGATGCTCGCCGCCCCGGCGGCGCCCGATGGCACGTCGGTCCTGACGGAGAACGCCGCGTCGCCGATGCCGGTGACGCTCGTCGCTCCGGGGACCAGCCGCGCGCCGGTCTCGAATTCCGTGCGGCCGAGAACGCGCGGGCCGAGCGCCACGGTGAGGGCACCGTCGTTCGACGCGTACACGCACGCCGATGCCACGAATCCCGGCATGGGCATGTCGAGCCGTGTGGGCTGCGTCGCGAGCGTGCCGATGATGGCTTCGACGTCGGCGCGCGCCGCGAGTGCGCAGACATCTCCGGTGCGCGCACCGGTACCGGTGGCCGCCGGAGAGCCCGTCGGGCTGGCGCCGGTGCCCGCCGGTGATGATGTCGGCGACGACGCTCCGGTCGGGGACGCTCCGGTCGGGGAGGACGTGGCCGTCGCTGAGGTTGCCGTGGGCGATACTGCCGCCGTCCCGGTGGCGGTCGTCGGCGTCGGCGACGCACCGCCGGTGGATGATGGCGCGCATGCGGTCGCGAACAGGACTGCGAAGAGTGTGATCGAAGCGATCAATGAAGTTCTCATGCGTTACACGTAAGGCATCTGACGTGCCACGCGACGGACGGCATGAGCGGTGCACGAGCGTGCCACGGTGACACTGAACACCGCGGTGCGCCGCCTTGGTCGGCGCAACGCGCGCGTCACCGCCGTCGCGCTCGTTACGTACGGCGCGATCGGACTGCTGCTCGCCGTGTTACTCGCGGCTTCGATCGCACCCGCGCTCGCGGGCATCGACGCGCTCTCGCGCTCGTCCGGCGACGCGCGACGCGCGCTGTCATCGACGCGCGAAGCGTTCGACGGCTTCGCCGTCAGTCTCGTCGACGCACGCCTGGCGGCTGAGCGCGCCGCGGCGAGTGCGCGGTCATCGGCCGCGACGGCGCGGCGCCTGGCCGATGCGATGTCGTTGAGCGTGTTCGGCGCGCAGCCGCTCCTTCCCATCGCGAGCGACTTCCGGCGGCAGGGCCAGGATCTCGAAGACCTTGCGGGCGGCGTCGATGCGCTCGCCGCGGCGCTCTCCGCGAACGAGCTCGACGTCCGTGTGCTGCGCGACGATGTGACCGTGCTACGTGATCGCATCGCGGGCCTCGACAGCGCGTCCGCGCTGCAGGCCGCACCGGTCGGCGTGGTGCTGCTGCTCGTCGTCGCGTGGTTCGCGGCGATGGCGCTCGCGATCCTCGCCGCCGGGATCGCCCTATGGCGGATGGCGCCGTCACGTTAGGCCGCTCTGCGCAGCACCTGCCGGAGCCGCGCGGCGGAGAGGATGAACAGCAGCGCGCCGATCGCGGCCATCGCCGCCAGGGCGGTCGCGTCCGGAAGCTGGCCTCTCAGCATCTCCTGCTGGAACGCGGGGATCGCGTAGGTGACGGGGAGCGCGTACGCGAGCGCTTGGACCGGCATGCGCAGCTCGCTCACCGGGATCACGAAGCCGCTGAAGAAGACCGACAGCAGGAGAACGAGCGTCGCGAGCTGGACGGCCTGCCGCTCCGAGTCCGACCACAGCGATATGAGGAGGCCCGTCCCGAGCGCGGCGAACGTGAGGAGCACCACCAACGTCGCGAGCTCGAGCGTATCGCCGAGGAACGGGATCTGGAGCAGATTCGTGGTGACCACGAGCACGAGCGCCGCCACGACGAGGCTCGTGATGGCGTACGCGATGTACTTGCCCAGGAGCAGCTCGATCGTGCTGATCGGCGCCACGCGCAGGATGTCGATGGCGCCGGAGCCGCGCTCACGCACCATCGAGAGCGCGGTCATCGTGATCCCGAGGTGCTGCAGGACGAGCGCGAGCACCGCGGGTGCGAAGAACGTGAGCAGGGACGGCCGTACGGGTGCGCGGTTCTGGACCTCGGCCTTCACCGGCCGGGCGACGGTCTCGGGCGCCGTGGACCGTGCGACGACGACGGCGGCCTCGGGACGCCCGAGACCCTCGCGCGCGACAGCGGCGATCAGCTCCGCGCTCATCTCGTACGCGATGATGTCGGCCACGGATCGCGCGATCGCGTCGGCGACCGGATCCAGCTGATTGAGCTCCACGCGGACGGTCGCGTGCTCGCCTCGTTCGAGACGCTGGCGTGCGTCCGCGGGAGCGATCACGAGCATCGCCACCGTGCCGCTATCGAGACGTCCGCGCGCCGCCTCGACGTCCTCGGTCACCGATACGATCGTGAGCGCGCTTCGCGAGACGCGCTGATAGAACGCGGGATCGCGCGGGAGCTCGCTGGCCGCCGGCAGAACGACGATCGCATCGAAGGGACGCCGAGCGCCGGAAAAACCGAGGCCGAACAGTCCCATGATGAGGAGCGGCCCGAAGATCAGGCTGAGCACCGCTCCGGGACGTCGCACGAGCTCGATGAGCTCCTTACGGATGACCGCGAAGACGCGCGTGGGCGCCCGGAAGAGCCTCATGCCGCGCGTCCTGTGCCGCCGGCGCGCGCATCCTGGACGGCGCGTCCGCGCTCGGCCTCACGCCGCTGCACGAGCTGCACGAAGAGCTCATCGAAGCTCGGCTCGTACTGGTCGATGAACGCCACTTCGTCGGCGCTCCGCTGCACGGCCTCGACGATCCTCGGCGTGGTCGCGCCGGCGTCTTCGGTCACGACGAT
>DATEDV010000016.1:0-2691 GCA_035281485.1 Candidatus Limnocylindria bacterium
GCTGTCGGACAGAACGTTCAGCGCGAGCGCCGCGTTGATCGGCGCCGCGATGTTGGCGTTCACGAGCGACATCGCCTCGCGCGAGGGAAGCTCGCTGACGGTCTCGGTCGAAAGCTCGTAACGGGTCATTTCACTTACCTCCACTGTTTTTTGGCGTTCTGGTGGTGACTACAGCGCCACCGGGCTGGTCAACATGCCCTGGTTGATGGGGGTCTGCTGCTGCGCATTGGCGGCGGCGATGGCCCCGTCAGACAGGACGTTGGCTGCGAGAGCCAGGTTGATCGGGATCGCGAGGTTCGCGTTGACCAGTGACATCGCCGCGCGTTCCGGTAGCGCCACGACGGTCTCCTGGTCGAAAGTTCGCTCCATGTCGTCCTCCTTTCGGTCGTGATCGCCACACATCTGGCGTGGCATGCCGTACCGCATCGCACGTGGGATGCGCCGAATGCCACATCGCCGGCCCGCTCCCGAACCTTTGGGGGCCATCAGAGATCGAGGCCCTCACATGTGAGGGGTTCGCGCTCGCGTGACCAGCGCTGTGCGGGCACGCGAGCGTTCCGCAACACACGCGTAACAGCGGCGCATTCCGGGCGGTTCTGGCAGCGTCGTTGCGACCTCAGAACGTCATGGCTGAAAATCTGTCGCCGCGCGAAACGGAGGTCCTCCGGCTCGTTGCGTCGGGCAAGACGACCAAAGAGATAGGTGCGGAATTGGCGATCGCCGCAAGCACCGTGAACTGGCACGTCGGCAACGTGCACACGAAGCTCGGCGCATCGAGTCGAGCGGAAGCCGTCGCCGTCGCGATGACGACGGGCTCAATCGAGCTGAACGTGGCCCCGCGAGACGAGCCGGCGCCTGCCGATCCGCCCAGCGACGCGCCAGCGCCAGGGTCCCGAGCGTCGTAACGCGCGCGTCGCAGCGCGTCGGTACGATTGGTCCAATGCCCCCCTTCCGCGGACCGGAGGCTGTTGACATTTCCCTCACCGTGAACGGCCGGGGCGTGACCGCACACCTACCGCCTCAGCGGTCGCTCCTCGAGCTGCTCCGCGGACCGCTTGGGCTCACCGGCACCAAGCTCGTCTGCAACGCCGGTACGTGCGGTGCGTGCACGGTCGTCGTCGAGGGTCGTCCGGTCTATTCGTGCATCACGCTGGCGGTCGCCTGCGAAGGCAAGCGTGTCGAGACGATCGAGGGGATCTCCACCGACGGCGCCCTCCACCCGGTGCAGGAGGCGTTCATCGATCACGACGCGTACCAGTGCGGCTTCTGCACGCCGGGACAGGTGATGTCGATCGTCGCTCTGCTGCGCGCGAATGCCGACCCGACGGAGGAGGAGATGCGCCGTGCCGTGACCGGAAACCTGTGCCGCTGCGGCGCCTACGTGAACATCGTGAAGGCCGGCATGTCGGCGGCCCGCCGGAAGAGATAGTGCCGGGCATTCGCGTCGTCAAGAGCCGCGACGAGTTCGAGGGCGAGATCTACGAGTCGCTCTCGATCATCGAGGGCAGCGATCTCCCCCCGCACGGCGCGAACGACGAGCGCGAGGAGATCGGGAAATCACGCAAGCGGATCGATGGCAGCCAGCGCGTCACCGGCCGCGCCACGTATACGCACGACATCGCGCTGCCCGGGATGCTTCACGCACGCGTGCTGCGGAGCCCATACCCGCGCGCACGCGTGCGCGCGATCGACACGAAGAAGGCCGAGGCGCTTCCCGGGGTGCGCGCGGTGCTTCATCGGTTCAACGCGCCGAAGGCGGCCTTTCGCGGGGAGGAGACGATCTTCCGCGAGGAGGTCCGCTTCATCGGCGATGAGGTCGCCGCGGTCGCCGCCGACGACGCGGACATCGCCGCGCGCGCGCTGGCGCTGATCGAGGTCGAGTACGAGCTGTTGCCGCACGTGACCGATCTCGAGGAGGCCATCGACGAGCGCGCACCGAAGCTCGAGAGCGACGGCAACGTCTTCGACGCGGGTTCCTTGAAGCGCGGCGATGCGCGTCAGGCATTCAAGGACGCCGACGTCGTCGTCGAGAGCACCTACCGGACGTCGACTCAGCTGCACAACTCGCTCGAGTCGCACGGCGCGGTCGCGAGCTGGGACGGCCAGAACCTCACCGTGTGGGAGTCGACGCAGCACGTGTTCGGCGTGCGCGAGGGCCTGCGCGCGGCGCTGCTGCTGCCGCTCTCACGGATCCGCGTGATCTGCGACTACATGGGCGGCGGCTTCGGCTCGAAGGGCGGCGTGGGCAAGTACTCGATCATCGCGTCGCTCTTCGCCAAGCAGCTCGGACGGCCGGTGCGGTGCGTGCTCACGCGCCACGAGGAGAACATCGCCGCCGGCAACCGCTCGGCGACCCTGCAGCGGGTGAAGATCGCCGGCAGGGACGGCCGGATCAGCGCGATCGAGCACATCTCGTGGTCGAACGCCGGCCAGGGCAAGTGGGTGGCGAATCCGACCGGGCCGACGAACACGCTCTACGACTTCCCGAATCTCACCACCAAGTCGTATCGCGTGATCACGAACGCGGGCTCGCTCTCCGCGTTCCGGGCGCCCGGCTACGTCGAGGGGACGTTCGCGCTCGAGCAGGCGATCGACGAGCTCGCCGAGCGAATGGGCGTCGATCCGCTGACCCTGCGCCGCCGGCACGCTTCGGCGCAGAAGGACCCGCGCACGACGAAGGCGTATTCGCTC
>DATEDV010000017.1:0-6815 GCA_035281485.1 Candidatus Limnocylindria bacterium
CGGCGCCTGAGCTCTTGAAGGAGGCCGTCTATGGCCTCACCGAGCTCACCCGCGCGAAGCTCCACGGCGCGCGCGTCATCGCCAACCCGGGCTGCTATCCGACGGCGACGCTCCTCGCGCTGGCGCCGGCGCTGCGTGCGGGGCTGATCGAGGACGACCTCATCGTCGATGCGAAGTCGGGCGTGTCCGGCGCCGGCCACAACGTCGATGACGCGTACCTCTTCGGCACGGTCGACGCGAGCGTGCGTCCGTATGGCGTGCCCAAGCACCGGCACTCGCCGGAGATCGCGCAGGAGGTGCGCGGCATCTCGGGGCGTGCGCCGCGTCTCACGTTCACGCCGCACCTCATCCCGATGACGCGCGGGCTCATCGCGACGTGCTACGCCACGCTGCGCGACAACGTCGATGGCGCCCGTGTGGCCGACGCGTACGCGACGGCGTACGCGGAGGAGCCCTTCGTGCGTGTCACGAGCTCGTATCCCTCGACGAAGGCCACGCTCGGGAGCAACTGGTGTCTGGTGCATCCTGTCGTCGACGAGCCCAACCGGCGGCTCGTCGCGTTCGCCGCGATCGACAACCTCGTGAAGGGCGCCGCGGGGTCGGCGATCCAGAACCTCAACGCCATGCGCGGCTACCCCGAGACGATGGGTCTCGAAGCGCTGCCCCTCTGGCCGTGACCGACGCGCGCGCGGTCACGACGGCTGGGCGCGGCGTCACCTTCGCGCACGGCTTCCGAGCAGGCGCGGCGAAGGCGGGCGTGAAGCACGGCCGCCGCGAGCGGCTGGACGTCGCGCTGATCGTCTCGGAGCGTCCGTGCGCCGCCGCCGCCGTCTTCACGACGAATCAGGTGATCGCGGCGCCGTGCGTCGTGACCCGCCGTCACGTCGAGCGCGGCCCGCTGCGCGCGATCGTCGTGAACTCCGGCAACGCCAACGCCTGCACCGGGGAGCAGGGAGAGCGCGACGCGATCACGATGGCCGAGGCGGCCGCGGCCGTCGTGGGCTGCTCACCGTATGAGGTCGCCGTCGCGAGCACCGGCGTGATCGGCTTCAAGCTGCCGATCGAACGCATCGCCGCCGTCCTGCCGGAGATCGAGCTCACGGAAACGGGCTGGGACGACACGTCGCGCGCCATGATGACCACCGACACGCGGCCGAAAGTGACCGAGCGCGAGGTGCACCTCGGAGCAGGGACGGTGCGCATCGGTGGCATCGCGAAGGGCGCCGGGATGATCCACCCGAACATGGCGACGCTCCTTGCGTTCGTGACCACCGATGCCGCCGTCGATGCCGATGATCTGCGACGCATCGTGTCGCGTGCCGCCGACTCCACCTTCAACGCGATCTCGATCGACGGCGACACCAGCACCAACGACACGCTCCTGGTCCTCGCGAACGGTGCGTCGGGCGTGACGCCGAAGGGCGACGACGCGGCGGCGTTCGAGGACGCGGTGCGCGAGGTCTGCGCCGAGCTCGCTCGCATGATCGTCGCCGACGGCGAGGGTGCCACGAAGATCTTCGAGGTCCGCGTGCGCGGGGCCGCATCCGCGGCGGACGCACGCCTCGCCGCACGGACGATCACCAACTCCAACCTCGTGCGCACGGCGATCCACGGCGGCGACCCGAACTGGGGCCGCGTGCTGGCCGCGGCGGGACGGTCGGGCGCGCGCGTGGACGACCGGCGCGCGAGCGTCCGGATCGGGGACCTCTTCGTGTATCGCGACGGTGCCCCGCTCGAGGTGGCCGACGCGGAGGTCCGCGCGCTCTTCGCGGAGAAAGCGGTCGCGATCGAGGTGCTGCTCGGGCTCGGCGACGGCGAGGCGACGGCCTGGGGCTGCGACCTCTCGGCGGACTACGTGCGGATCAACGCCGAGTACATGACGTGAGCGATGTGCTCGTGCTGAAGATCGGCGGCTCGGTGCTCGGCGAGGAGTCCGCGGCTCTCGACGTCGTCGCCGGGCTGCACGACGCCGGTCACTCGCTCGTCGTCGTCCACGGCGGCGGTCCGCTCGCGACGGAGTGGTCGGGCCGTCTCGGCCTCGAGACGCGCTTCGTTCGTGGCCTGCGGGTGACCGACGCGCCCACGCGCGATGTGGCGCTCGCGACGATGGCGGGACTGGCGAATTCGCGGATCGTCGCCGCCCTGATCGCGCGTGGCGTTCCCGCGGTCGGGCTCTCCGGGATCGACGGCGGGATGCTCCGCGCGGAGCGGGAGGACGCCGCGCTCGGGCTCGTCGGCCGGGTGACCCTCGTCGACAGCGCGCTGCTCGAGGAGCTGATCGACGCGGGCCGCGTCGCCGTCGTCGCGCCGGCGGCGCTCGACAAGAAGGACGGCGAGGTCCTGAACGTGAACGGGGACGGCGCCGCCGGGGCGCTCGCTGCGAGTCTCGGCGCGCGGCTGCTCGTGTTCGTGACGGACGTGCCGGGCGTCCGTTCGAAGGACGGCAAGGTCATCGCCTCGCTCGACACCGCCCGCGCCAAGGCCCTCGTCGAGGACGGCACGATCGAGGGCGGCATGGTGCCGAAGGTCGAAGCCTGCCTCATCGCCGCGAGCGCGGGATGTCGCGCGGCCATCGTTGCCGCCCGCGGCGCCGACGCGATCGAGAGGCTCCTCACCGGCGAGCAGGTCGGCACGGTCTTCGAGGTCGCCGCATGAGAGAAGCGCTAACGCGCAAGCACCACCGGCAACAGGCGCTCGTGCGGCTGGTCCGTCAACAGCGCCTCTCGACGCAGGAAGAGCTCGTGCGCGCGCTGAAGACCGCGGGGTACCCGTCGACGCAGGCCACGGTGTCGCGCGACATCGTCGAGCTCGGCCTGGTCAAGGTCGCGCGCGACGGCGCCCATGTGTACGCGCCGCCGACGGCGATCGCCCAGGGCGGCGGCACCGACCGGCTGCGGCGCTTCAGCGAGGACTATCCGGTGGAGGCGACGGTGGCCGCGAACATGGTGGTGCTCCGTTCGTCGCCCGGCACCGCGAACGCGCTGGGCGCGGCGCTCGACGCGTCGGGACTCGCAGAGATCCTCGGGACGCTCGCCGGCGACGACACCGTATTCGTCGCCACGTCCACCGAGCGCCATGCGCGTTCCCTGCTCACGCGTCTCACCGCGTTCGGCATCGCTCGGAAGGAGAAGGCGTGAGCGCTCAGCAACACAAAGGAGAGACCTGCGTCCTGGCGTACTCCGGCGGGCTCGACACGAGCGTTGCGGTCGCGTGGCTGCGCGAGACACACGGCTTCGAGGTCGTGACGTGCACCGGCGACCTCGGCTCGGTGCGCGACCTCGACGCGATACAGAGGAAGGCGATCGCCAGCGGCGCGCGCAGGGCGATCGTCCAGGACGCGCGCGACATCTTCGTGCGTTTCTTCGTCTGGCCAGCCCTGCAGGCCGGCGCGCTCTACGAGGAGCGCTACCCGCTCGCGACCGCGCTGGGCCGTCCGCTCCTGGCCAAGCTGCTCGTTGACGCGGCGCGTGAGGAGAACGCGCGCTTCGTCGCGCATGGGTGCACGGGCAAGGGGAACGACCAGGTCCGCTTCGATCTCGCCGTCGGTGCGCTCGCCCCCGACCTCAAGGTGATCGCGCCGATGCGGGGCGGTATGAACATGACGCGCGACGAGGAGATCGAATACGCACGGGAGCGCGGCATCCCGGTCGAGGCGACAAAGAAGAGCCCCTACAGCGTGGACGAGAACCTCTGGGGGCGCTCCATCGAGGCAGGCGTGCTCGAGGATCCCTGGGGCGTTCCGCCGCGCGACGTGTTCCAGTGGACCGTCGACGCCGACGAAGCGCCGGCGAAGCCACGCGAGGTCGTCATCGCGTTCCGCGACGGCGTGCCCGCGAGCCTCGACGGCGAGGAGCTCGGCGGCGTCGAGCTCATCGAGCGGCTCAACAAGATCGGGGGGAAGTACGGCGTCGGTCGGATCGACCAGATCGAGAACCGCCTCGTCGGGATCAAGTCACGCGAGATCTACGAGGCGCCCGCCGCGGTGATCCTCCACCTCGCGCACCGCGCGCTCGAGGACATGGTGCTGACCAAGGAGGCGCTGCGCTTCAAGTCTCGCGTCGCGCAGGAGTACGCCGACCTCGTCTACAACGGCCTGTGGTTCACCGCGCATCACCAGGACCTCGCGGCCTACGTGCGCAGCACGCAGCGCTTCGTCAGCGGCGAGATCCGCGTGCGCCTCCACCGCGGCGCGGCGCACATCGCCGGCCGGCGTTCGCCGCACTCGCTGTACTCCACCGCGCTCGCCACCTACGGGAAGGGTGACCAGTTCGACCACAGAGCGTCGGAGGGATTCATCACCGTGTTCGGTCTGCCGCTCCGCACGCAGGCGCGGACGCAGTCCCTGTGGGGCGAGGGCAGCGAGGCGATGCTCGACGTGCCGAAGAAGGCGCTCGACGCGCCGAAGGCAAAGAAGCGCGCGAAGTGAGCAAGGATCTCTGGAAGGGTCGCTTCGACGGAGCGCTCGATCCGAAGGTGCGCGAGTTCACCGCTTCGCTCGAGCTCGACAAGCGTCTCGCGTCGCACGACGTGCGCGGCAGCATCGCGCACGCGCGCATGCTCGGGCGTCAGGGCGTCATCTCGAGCGACGATGCCGCCACGCTGGTGCGCGAGCTCGAGCGGATCACCGCGGAGATCGACGACGGCAGCTTCGCATGGCCGCCGGACGCTGAGGACGTGCACAGCGCGGTCGAGCGCGTGCTCACGGAGCGGGCGGGCGCGGTCGGCGGAAAGCTTCACACCGGCCGCAGCCGGAACGATCAGGTCGCGCTCGATCTGCGCCTGCTCGTGCTCGATCTCCTGGATCGGCTCGATGCGGCGCTCCTCGCGCTCGCGCGCGCCCTCGTCGAGCGCGCCGCCGGCGAGACCGACACGGTGATGCCCGGCTACACACACCTGCAGCGAGCGCAGCCGGTCTCGCTCGCGCATCACCTGCTCGCCCACGTCGAGGCCCTGCGCCGCGACCGCGTCCGCGCGGAGCAGGCGCGCGAGCGCGCGGCGGTGTCGCCGCTGGGAGCCGGCGCGCTCGCGGGTGTCCCGTATCCGGTCGATCCGCTGTCGGTCGCGCGCGAGCTCGCGCTCGGCCGCACGTTCCGCAACAGCATCGACGCGGTGTCGGACCGCGACTTCGTCGCGGACTTCGCGTACGTCTGCGCGCTCGCGGCGGTCCACGCCTCGCGTCTCGCGGAAGAGATCGTGCTGTGGACGAGCGCGGAGTTCGGCTTCGCCGAGATCTCCGACGCGCACGCGACGGGGTCGAGCATCATGCCGCAGAAGAAGAACCCCGACGTCGCCGAGCTCGTCCGCGGCCGCGCCGGCCGCATCGTGGGCGATCTCGTCGCGGTCCTCACGACGCTGAAGGGGCTGCCGCTCGCGTACGACGGCGATCTTCAGGAGCACCGCGTCCCGCTGTACGACGCCGCCGCGGTCATCCCCGCGCTCGAGACGCTGGCGCTCCTCGTCGCGGGCCTGCGGTTCGACCGCGACGCGATGCGCCTCGCGACCGAGCGCGGCATGCTGACCGCGACGGATCTCGCCGATCACCTGGCGCGGCGCGGCGTCCCCTTCCGCGAGGCGCACGAGATCGTCGGGCGTCTGGTCCGCCGACGGTTAGCGGAGAAGAAGGACCTCGCGGGCGTGACGCTCGCGGAGCTCCGCGAGTTCGACCCGCGTTTTGGGGACGACGCGGTCGACGACATCGACGTCGCGCGCTCGCTCAGCTCCCGTGCCTCGCCGGGCGGGACGGCTCCGGAGCGCGTCCGCGCCGCGGTCGAAGAAGCGCGCACCGCGCTGCTCGCATGAGCTTCATGCTGCGGCCGGCGCGCGCCGACGACGTCGACGCGATGCGCGAGCTGATCGACCGCTACGCCGCCCAGGACCTGATGCTGTCGCGATCGCGAGAGTTCCTCGTGGAGCACCTGCGCGACTTCGTGGTCGCGGAGGACGGGCGGTTCGCGGGCTGCTGCGCGCTCGCGGTCCTCACGCACGACCTGGGCGAGATCCGCTCGCTCGCCGTTCGCCCGGAGACCTCGGGCCGCGGAGTGGGGAAGGCGCTCGTCGATGCGTGCGTCGAGCAGGCCCGCCGGCTCGGACTGCGACGCGTGTTCGCGCTGACGCTGGTACCGGAGTTCTTCGAGCGCTGCGGCTTCACGCTCATCAGCCTCGGCCGCCTCCCCGAGAAGAGCGCCGCCGAGTGCCCGGTATGTCCGAAGCGGTTCGCGTGTGACGAGCAGGCGATGCTCATGCACCTCGATGGGACGACACCCGAGCCGCTGCGGCCCGGCGAACCCTGGGGCTACACGCGCATCTTCCTGGGCCAGGAGCCCGCACGCTGATCCACTCGGCGCGCTTCAGTCAGGGTCGCGGCGTCAGCCGCTCCATCCGTGCGGTCGGGGTCCCCGGCGCACCCTCGATGACGTAGATCGCGTCGTCGATGACGACGACCGCGTGTCCCGAGCGCGGTGTGAGCAGGCGCGGACCGAAGTGCCAATGGTCGACGGCGAACACGTGCACGTCCTGCTGGATGACCCAGAACCAACCGGGTGTCTCAGCCGCGCGCGCGCCGATGACCGGCTTCCGCAGATCGGGCATCTTCGTCCACTCGTCACGTCGCGGCTCATAGCATTCGAACGCACGCTCGCCGCCGTTGCCGCCGGCGGCGCACACGCGTCCTTGATAGGGCCCGACCGCGACATGGTCGCGCGGTGTGGGCAGAGGAGCGAGACTCGCATACCACCCGCCACGCGTGTCGTAGGACCACGTTTCCTGGACCCACCGGCCATTCGATCCGACGCCGCCCACGATGTAGACGCGCTCAC
>DATEDV010000018.1:0-3841 GCA_035281485.1 Candidatus Limnocylindria bacterium
GCTCCTTCATCACGATCCAGGTGGAGGAGGTGCAGCGCGGCGAGACGCTCTGCAAACGGGGGGCGTTCTTCGGCCAGATCACCTAGGCGCAGCGGCCCGCCCGACGATTCGGAGGGTCGTTGCTACATTGATGCCGGTCTCTTGACCGGTGGGCCGTAGTGCAATTGGCAGCACGCCAGGTTCTGGCCCTGGTAGTCCTGGTTCGAGTCCAGGCGGCCCAGCAGACTAGCGGTCGAGCCCACATGGCTCCTGACTAGGCGAAACACCTTCCGGCTGACGATGTCAGCACCTCGCGACAAGGTGTTGATGTCAATTTTGACGTCAATTCTTGGACGTCGACGGATCAGAGCGAAGGAAGGTGTCGAGGTGTCGCCGAAGAAGCGCGAGTACGGATCGGGAACCTACACCCGGCGAGGCAACGGATCGTGGCAGCTCACGGTTCGCGACAGCGAGGGCAAGCGACTCACCAAGACGGTAAAGGCGTCCAGCGAGGCCGAGGCGAAGCGCATGCTTCGCGCGTTCGTGTCGTCGGTCGGCCGCGAAGAGGTCCCGAAGGCGAAGGGGAAGCCGACGGTCGCGCAGGTGGCCGACATGTGGCTCGAGCACAAGGTGCGCATCAAGCGCGACCTGGCAGAAGCGACCATCGACTCGCTCGAGTGGGCGATCGGGCATATCAAGCGCCGTTGGGGACGCAAGAAGGTGGCGTCGATAGTCAACGGCCATCAGGTCGAGGAGCTCTTCGCGGAGCTGATGGACGATGGCCTCGGTGCGAAGTCGGTGAAGGAGATCTCAAGCGCCCTGCACGGAATCCTCCACTTCGCGCACGCCCGCGACTACGTCCGAGTGGACGCCACCCGCTTCGTCGAGGTTCGCCCACGCGTCCCGCAGAAGCCCGTCAAGGCGCCGACCGACGACGACGTCGCGGCGCTCATCCGGGCGATGTTCGAGCACGACCGCCGGCACGGTGTTCACCTCGTCGTTACGGCGGCGCTTGGGTGCCGCCGAGCCGAGTCGCTCGCGCTTCGCCGGATAGACCTCGATCCCGAACGCTGTGAAGTGCACCTGAGACGCAATGTTGTGAAGGTCCGCCGAAAGGGCCGCGACAAGACGGCCTCGCGCGTCGTGATCAAGGACGTCATGAAGACCGAGGCGGGGAGGCGCACGGTGTCGGCGCCGCCGGCGGTGATGGCGCTGCTCGTTGCCCTCGTCGCCGAGCTCGACGAGCAGGCGCGCGACTTCGGGGCGGAGCGCTACCCGGACGAAGGCCTGCTGTTCAGCCCGGACTCTCTCGGTGAGACGCCTTACTCCCCGGACTCGGTGAACGCGCGGATCACGAAGGTGTGCCGGCGCGCCGGAATCACCCGCGTTTCGCCACACGCGCTGCGCCACTACGCGGCCACGGTGCTGGCGCCCCACATGACGCCGACCGAGCTCATGGGACGCTTCGGTTGGAAGACCCAGACGATGGTCCAGCGGTACGCGGACTACCGGCGGGCGCGCGACGACGAGGCCGCGACGCTGATGGGCGACCGGCTCAGCGTAGCGCTGCTGCCGGAGCCTGGCTCCGCCGCATCTCTTTAGTCTCGTCGACCTGCGAAAGGTGACACTCGACTAGGGCGGTAGCGCGGGCCGCGCGTACAGTCGCTTGATCTCGTCGGGCCGAAGCCGCCTCGACGGGACGATGAGCACCCCGGCCGTGCCGAACACCTGAACGTCCTCATCCGCTTTCCGCGCTCCGCTTCCCTCGAGAGTCCATCCGACTTCGCACGACACGCAGAACGCGTCGGCGTTCATCCGGCCGTCGCAGAGCGGACAGAAGCCCTCCGAGATCCGCGCCGCCGACTTCGGGAAGTCGGACACGCTCACGAGCTCGATCCGTTCGCGACGCCGTGCTCGTGCGCCCACGCCGCGAGGTCGATTCTCCGACGCAATCCTTGCTTCCTGAGGATCTGCGCGACGTGCTCCTTCGCGGTGTGCATCGACATCGATAGTCGCTCCGCGATCTGCGCGTTGGTCAATCCCTGTGCGACGAGCTTCACGATCTGCTTCTCCCTCCCAGTCAGCACTTCCCGTCCCGCGAGTGCCGTGCGGACGACGGTGATACCGGGCGAGGTGACGCTGTAGCCGCGGCCGACCAGCCGGGCGATCTGCGGGAGCTCGTCCGGATCCGTCTCCGATCGCAGGAGTACCGCGCACGGCGGGTTCTTCGCGCGCGTGATTCGTTCGAGCAGCGCGACCTCGGGCTCGGCCATGAGGATCACCGAGCCGACGCGTTTTCGCTTCAGCAGCTCGTCGGCGAACCAGCCCTTCACGCAGGCGGCGTCCGTCACGACCACCGGTGGTGGCGATCCCTTCGTCTTCTCCGGCATCCGTTTCTCGAGGTCCTCGATGTCGGGCGCTGACATCACGACGAAGCCCGCCGCGTCGAAGATGTTCTCGATCGCGCGCCTCGTCAGCGCGTCCGGCTCACAGATCGCGACACGCCAGCCTCGCCCCGGCGTCCGGGCCCCTTCCCCCTTGTCGCCGACCATCCGTTCTTCGCCTTCCTTCCTTGACTCTCCCTCCTGGTGTTGATACGAACGTCTGTTCGTGTAGACAGTGTGCCTCCAAGGGACGACACACCACAAAAGGAGGGTGTGCCGCGGCCACTCGGGGGGTCTATCGGTAGCCGGTCGGCTATCGAAAGTCCCGCTCTTCGGCGGGTAGCGGACCCCCGCCGACATCGGGCTACAACCCTTCGTATGGCATCGAGTTCGAAGGAAGCTCCCGTCCAGGACGCGCTCCCGCCGTTCGCGTACAACGTGCGCGAGGCAGCGAAGACGCTCTCGCTCAGCGAGTCGAAGGTCTACCAGTTGATCGCCTCGGGCGAGCTCTACCACCGGCGCGTCGGCAAACGGATCCTCGTCCCGCGCAAGGCCCTCGACGCGTTCATGGAAGGCCGGCCCTACGAGCGCGGAGGCATGGAGTGAACGCGCTCGACGATGCCCGTGGCGCGCTCGAGACGGCATCGAGGCTTGGCGAGGGAGGCGCGCGCTTTCCCGGCGGAGTCACGGTGCAGCTCGTCCAACTGGCCTACGCCGCCGTGCAGGCGCTCGTGTCGATCGCCGAGAGCGCCGCCGAGATCCGCGACGAGCTCCGGAGGACCGCTCGATGACGATCAAGGTCGAGCGCTCGTGGCGCGGCTTGCGCTACCGGTTCGAGGTGTCGCTGCTCCGCGTCGGGTTCCGGCTCGTCGCGACGAACCTGGACGCCGGCGGCGAGGTCGAGTACCGCGGCGGTGATGGGCGGTGGCAACGATTCGTTCGTGATCGGCGGCGCGGAGCGAGCACGACAGACTACGTACTCGACCGAGAGCTGGTGACGCTGCTCGACTCCGTCGCCGCCGACGCGAAGGCGCAGGAGGAGGCGAGCATCAGTTGAACTCGCTCAACCGTGCCGTCGGCGCTCCCGACGTCGAGGCGCTCGCGAAGCTACGGGAGCCGTTCGACGAGACGTCGATCTCCAAGCTCCCGAAAGGCGTGGCGAAAGACCAACCCAAGGCCCGCTGCGACGTGTGCGGTGGCTGGCACGAGCCGGCGCGGTTGCACCTCGACTACGTCGGCCACGCCGACGTGACAGAACGGCTCCTCTCCGTCGATCCGTCCTGGAACTGGCGACCGATCGCGCGCACACCCGAGGGCCTTCCGCTGTTCGAGGTCGACGACAAAGGGCGCCCCGTCGGGCTGTGGATCGAGCTCGAGGTCGCCGGCATGACGCGGCTCGGGTACGGGTCGGTTGAGACCGGCAAGCCCGAGCCGGTGAAGGAGCTCATCGGCGACGCGATCCGCAACGCCGCGATGCG
>DATEDV010000019.1:0-6630 GCA_035281485.1 Candidatus Limnocylindria bacterium
GTCCTCGAGGGCGCGCACCTGTCGGACGATGTCACCGCGTTCGAGCGACTCAGCCGCGAGCACCAGCAGCCGCTCTTCCGCAGGCGCGCACTCGGGGTCGGCGCGGAGGGCCGCCAGATAGCGCTCGAGGGCGCGACCGATGGCCTCTTCGGCCCCGGTCGGATCGCTCTGCCGCAGCAGCGTCGCGGTGACCTCCTCGTCCATGCCTTCGAGCAGTGCCGCGTAGGCCTCCTCGTTCGCCGC
This sequence comes from Candidatus Limnocylindria bacterium, assembly GCA_035281485.1. Lineage (GTDB taxonomy): Bacteria > Chloroflexota > Limnocylindria > P2-11E > P2-11E > CF-39. The sequence goes on from DATEDV010000019.1 coordinate 244, forward strand.
GGCCGGCGCATCAGTTCCAGCGCCCGCGGCGCCGACGGCGCGCGCGAGCCAGCGCGCGAGCGCGGGCTCGGCGGTCGCGAGCGTGCCCGGATTGATGGCGATCGAGCGCGTCGCGCGCACCGTGCCCCCCGCGACGTCGACGAGCGTCGCCTCGAGGCGTCGCGTGCCGCCGTCCTCGCGGTACGTTCCCGTCAGCGCGTACGTCGCCTCCAGTGATCGACCGTACTCGGCCGCGAGCGCGGCGTCGGGCGACGAGCCGAAGACGAGGTACCCCGCGTCACTGGTGGCCTCAGGCATCGCGACGAGGAAGACCGGCCGCACCTCGACGGCGTCGTCCCGGGCGAAGCGCTCGACGAGCCGCGCGGCGAGCTGGCGCGCCCAGGCGCCGGCGCGCGGCGTCATGCCACGCGCGCCGAACGGGATGACGGCGACGATGGGGCGCGCGGCGGTCATGTCCTAGCGCCAGCGGATGCGCGCGTACTGGCGCTTGCCGACCTGGATCACCGGCTCGGTGCCTGTCGAGACCATCGTCTCGAGGCTGGCCTTCGAGCCGTCGACCCTGACGCCGCCCTGTTTGACCAGGCGGAGCGCATCGCTGCGACTCGTCGCGATCTTCGAGTCGCGCAGCAGATCCACGATGTTGTACTCGGCGTGACCGTCGCGCTCGACCTCATGCGTCGGCATCTCGTCGGGCTGCGCGCCCTCCTTGAACTGTTTGGCGAAGGCGACCTTCGCCTCGTCGGCGGCCGCCGGCGAGTGGAGCTCGCTCGTGATCTGCCAGGCGAGCTTCTCCTTCGCCTCCTTCGGATGCAGCTCGCGATTGCCGATGGCGCCGAGGATCTTGTTGACCTCCTTGCGCGGCATCTCGGTGCCCCACTCGAAGTAATGGGGCATGAGCTTGTCCTCGATCGACATCACCTTGCCGTACACCTCGTTCGGCGAGTCGGTCAGCCAGATGCTCTGCTTTGGCTTCGACTTGCTCATCTTCTCGCCGTCGAGTCCTTCGAGCAGGTGGTTGATGATCAGGTTCTGCGGCCGCTGCCCGATCTGCTCCTGCAGCTCGCGGCCCGCGAGGATGTTGAAGAGCTGATCGGTGCCGCCGGCCTCGACGTCGGCCTCGATCGCGACGGAGTCGTACGCCTGCAGGAGCGGGTAGAGCAGATCCTTGATCGGGATCGGCGTCTTCTTCTCGAGGCGCTTGCGGAACTCCTCGCGTTGGAGCATCTGCTGCGTGGTGAAGCGGGAGGCGAGGTCGATGACGTCCTTGAGACCGAACTTCCCGAACCACTCCGACTGCAGCACGACGCGCGTCCCCTCGCGCGGAACGATCAGGTGGAACTGCTCGATATAGGTCTCGGCGTTCTTCATGACCTTCTCGTGGGACATCGTCGGACGCGTCTCGTCCTTGTCCGTGGGATCGCCGATCTGCGTCGTCCAGTCCCCCACGATGAGGACGATCTCGTGCCCCCACTCGGCCAGCTTCCGCAGCTTGCGCAGTGGGACGGCGTGGCCCAGATGCAGATTTGGATGGGTGGGGTCGAATCCCTGTTTGATACGCAGTTGACGGTCCCCGGCGCGCAGGCTGGCGGCGAGGTCCTCGCGAACGATCACCTCGGCCATCCCACGGGTCAGGAACTCGTCGAGCTCTGCGTCGCTGGGCCGCGTCGGCACGGCGAGACGATTATGGCGTTGTACTGGTCGTGGCACCGAGCCGGGCGACCGCGACACGTGGAAGCCTTAGCATTTGAGCATCGCGCGCAGTAAGACGACACGCGACCACGCCCTCGGGCGCGGACCGTATCGCCAGTTGCGGCGCCGGGGTGGGAGCGGCATTCGCGGCAGGCTCGCGGTCGTTCCCTCGGTCGTGCTCGCGCTGGTCATCGCAGGCATCGCGCTCGCCGGCTTCGGCGCGGTGACCGCGTTCGCCTTCTTCGCCGCCGACCTGCCGTCGCCGGAAGACCTCGCCAAGGACCCACTCGCCCAGTCGACCAAGGTCTTCGACCGCGACGGGCAGACCCTGCTGTACCAGTTCGAGGTCGAGCGCCGCGAGGTCGTCCCGCTCGACGCCGTCCCCCAGGTCGTGATCGACGCGACGATCGCGGCCGAGGACAAGACCTTCTGGACCAATCCGGGCATCGACATCTTCGGCATCGCCCGCGCGGTGCGTGACGACCTGCTCCACCAGGACGTCGTGAGCGGCGCATCGACGATCACCCAGCAGCTGGTGAAGCAGCGCATCGTCGGCGGCGAGGTCAGCGTCCAGCGCAAGATCAAGGAGGCGATCCTCGCCGTCCAGGTCACCCGGACGTACTCGAAGGAGCAGATCCTCGAGCTCTACTTCAACCAGATCTACTACGGGAACCAGGCCTACGGCATCAAGGCCGCGGCGCAGACGTACTTCGGCAAGGCGGATCTCTCGAAGCTCACCATCGCCGAGGCGGCACTGCTCGCCGGTCTCCCCCAGTCCCCGTCGGTCCTCGATCCGTCCAAGGCCGACAACGTCGAGCGCGCGAAGGAGCGTCGCCTCTACGTCCTCGACCAGATGGTCGACTTCGGCGCGATCAGCGAGACGGAGCGTGACGCCGCGGACGCGGAGACGATCAAGGTGGTCGGACCGCAGGTCACGACGATCAGGGCGCCGCACTTCGTCTTCCAGGTGCGCAACCAGCTCACGCAGATCCTCGGCGGTGACGAGTCCGCCGTGACACGCGGCGGCTTCAAGGTCACCACGACGCTCGACCTCAAAAAGCAGGAGATCGCGGAGCGCCAGGTGAAGACGTGGGTCGAGGACCTCCACGACAGCAATGTGTGGAACGCGGCGCTCGTCTCGATCGATCCTCGCAATGGCGAGGTCGTGTCGTACGTCGGCTCGGTGGACTACTACAACCGCGAGGACGCGCGCGTGCAGGGGCAGTACGACGTCGCCGGCATCGGCGAACGGCAGCCGGGCTCGTCGTTCAAGATGTTCACCTACGTCACCGCGCTGAAGAAGGGCGCGACCGCCGCCACGGTGGTCGTCGACGCGCGCACGGATTTCACCGGACGCGCGAACCCCGCGGCAATGAGTCCCGCCTCCTGCGGGTACTGCCCGGAGAACGCGGATCTCCAGTACCACGGTCCGGTCACGATGCGCCAGGCGATCCGCGAGTCGCGGAACGTCCCGGCCGTGAAGTTCCTGTCGCAGTACAGCGGTATCGAGGACACGATCCGGACGGCGCGGGACATGGGCATCACCGCGAACATCGACCCGAACACGACGGGTCTCTCGCTGACGCTCGGCTCAAAGGAAGTGAAGCTCGTCGACATGGCCTCGGCCTACGGCGTGCTCGCGAACATGGGCGTCCGCATCGCGCCGACGTACATCCTCAAGGTCGAGGACTCGCGCGGCAAGGTCGTATGGGAGCACAAGGACTACGAGCAGAAGCGCGTGCTCGATGCGGGTGTGGCCTGGCTCATGACGGACATCCTCAAGGACACGACGCAGCCGTCGCGCGACTTCATCTTCGGACCGTGGACGAACATCGGCCGGCCGGCCGCGCTGAAGACCGGCACGACGGATCTGCTCAAGGACGTGTACAGCGTGGGCTACGTACCGACGCTGGTGACCGGGGTCTGGATGGGCAACAGCAACAACGAGCCCATGAGCGCGCGCAACTTCAACAGCGCGATGGGCCCCGGGCAGCTGTGGCGCGACTACATGAAGGAGGTCCTCGACGGCGTTCCGGTCACGGATTGGGAGCGCCCCGCCAACATCGTGCAGGCCAGCGTCGTCGTCGCGCCCGGCGCGTTCGGCGGGTACGGCTCGGGTCTGCTTCCCTCGAATCTCTCGCCGTTCTCGATGACCGAGTTCTTCGTCCGCGGGACGGTCCCCACGCAGGCCGACAACTGGTGGGTCGAGGGTTGTCCCGGCCCGGACGGCACGCGCAGGATCAGCCTGAAGCTGCAGGAGCGCGCGCCCGGGAACGTCTGGCAGAAATACACCGACTTCTGGATCGCGCGCGCCAACGCCGGTGGTCACGGTTACGGCCGCTACAGCTGGAATCTCGCGACGTCGGAGCCCTGCCCCACGCCCTCACCGTCGCCATCGCCCTCACCGTCTCCCGCGTTCACGCCGAGCCCGACCCTCCGGCCGAGCGGCACGCCCTTCGTCGTGCCATCGCTCACGCTCCCCCCGTTCCCGTCGGGCCGCACCGTCGCACCGACGCCGACGCGTCGACCGTGACGACGCTCCCTGTAGTCGCGCGTGAGCGGCCCGTCACGGGCCTCTCACGCACGACCTCGTGATCGGAAAGCCCATCATGCGACGCGTCGGTGCCATCGTTGCGTGCGTCGACGCGAGCGGTCGCGTGCTCCTGGTGCGTCAGCGCGGCGGCCCGTTCGCCGGCGCATGGCTCCTGCCCGGTGGGGGCGTCGAAGATGGCGAGTCGCCCGAGGAAGCGGTCCGCCGCGAGACGCGTGAGGAGACCGGCTGCGATCTCGCGGAGCTGGCGCACGTCGCGACGTACGAGGTCGACGAGCGCACCGAGGATTTCCGTGCGCTCGTACACCTCTATCGCGGCACCGCGGTCGGCGAAGCGCGCCCGGAAGACGGTTCGGCGGTGCGCTGGTCCGCGCCCGACGGCCCCGGATATCACGCGGCCCTGCGTCGCGAGCTCGCGGACGCGGGACTGCGCAGCGAGGACAACGAGAAGCTTGCGCGGGCGCTCAAGTCGACGAACGTGACGATGCGTCGTGTGGATCGCACGCCGGATGGCCGCTCTGCGTCCGCTTTCGACCGCTCTCAGTACGACTCATAGCCCGCTGCTCGGTGACCCGGCCGCTGTAACGCCGCTGACCGCGTTTTGACACCGGCCGTCCCTGCCTGGCCGCCACACGGGCATGCGGCGCGCTCGTTAGTCGGTCGTGGGGAGCGCAACCCGCGCGACCGTGCTGGTCTGCTGTTTCGCGCTGTGCAGCGCGATGGTCCTCGGCACCGGCGGAGCCCCGGTCGCCGCGAAAGTGCCGGCGCCAATGCCATCACTGCGGCCTGCCGCGATCCTCACCGTGATCTCCGGCAGCGTGGCGATGCGCTTCGGCAGCAGCGCGTTCACCGCCGCGTCCGACGGCGCCGTGATCTACGTCGGGAGCACCATCCGCACGAGCGCCGACTCGCGCGCGGTGATCACGCTCTTCGAGGGATCGACCGTCGAGCTCGAACCGGCGAGCGACATCACGATCGAAGAAGCGACGATGCGTGGCGATTCCACCATCGTCGAGCTCGCGCAGTCGCTCGGTCGCAGCTGGCACGTGGTCACGCATCTCACGACGCCCGATTCGCGCTACGAGGTGAAGACGCCGGCGGCGACCGCCTCGGTGCGTGGTACCGCGTTCGAGATAGCGGTCGTCGACGCGCTGAGCGGACCGAGCACGACGGTCACCACGACCGAGGGCCTCGTCGCCACGACGGACGCGTCGGGCGTCCGCTCCGTGCTCGTCGCCGCGGATCAGACGACGACGGTGCACGCGAACTCCCGACCAGAGCCGGCTCGTTCGGCGCCGAGCGCCCAGCGCGTCGTGACGGTGACGACACGCTCAGAGAGCTCGATCGTCGTCGACCCGCTCGGTCGGGCGAACGGGCTCAGGGACGGCAAGGTCGTCGCGCAGACGCCCGGCGCGCGCGTGCGATCCGAGGGCGGGACGATCGTCATCACGCTGCCCGACGTCCCCGATGGCGTGTTCTCCACGACCGTCGCGGACGGATCGGTCGTGTCCGTTTCCACGACGGTGACCGACGCGGGGCGGGAGCCCGTGAGCCTGACCACGGACGCGGCGGCCGGCTCGGTCGGAGTCGAGGTCCGGACCACCTCCGGGCAGCCCGAGGTCCGCGCGCTCGACGACGCGGAGACGAAGAGGCTGCGTGGCGACAGCCGGAGCGTGCTGGAGACCGGCCCACGGCCGAGCGCCAAGCCGACGCGCGGCGCCAACGCGCTGTCGCCGGAGCGCGCGCTCACCGCCACCCCGACGAAGAAGCTCGAGGGCACCGCGCGACCGCCGGCCACGCCCAAGCGCACCGCGAGCCCGTCGCCGAACCGCCGCTAGAGCCGGACGATCGTCGCGCCGTCCCCGCCTTCCGTGGCGCCGGCAGGCTCGTGCGAGCGCACCAGCGGATGCCGCGCCAGTACCTCTCGCACCGCCGTCCTCAGCGCTCCCGTCCCCTTGCCATGGACGATGCGCAGTCGATCGACGCCGGCGACCGCCGCGTCATTGAGATAGCGGTCGAGCACCGCGAGCGCCTCCTCGGCGCGCGCGCCCCGCAGGTCCAGCTGCAGGGAGACCGCCGGCGCCGATCCCACGACCGTGGGCCTCGTCGACCGCGGCGGATCGTCGGCGGCCTTCGCCGGCCGCAGG
>DATEDV010000020.1:0-8186 GCA_035281485.1 Candidatus Limnocylindria bacterium
GGAAGAACGGGGCCCGGCGGTCCGGGCCCGCTTCGGCGGCGAGCGCGGCGGCGATGAGCTCGCGCAGTCGGGCGACCTCGTGCTGCTCCCCATCGGCGAACGTGAGCAGGGCGCGCTCGTCCCGGGCGAGCCACGCGGCCAGGACGCCGTCCACCAGCACGACGAGCGCGCCGGCGGAACGCATCGGCCGCCGGCCCTCGGCACGTTCCGGCCAGGCGAGCGCCGCACCGTACAGGTTGGCCGGATCGGTGGCGGCGAGCGTGACGACGCGAGCCTCCTCACCTGCCTCGCGCACGACGCGCAGGCGATCCACCGCGCCCGGCAGCGCGAACTGCGTGGCGCCGCGACCGGCGACGAAGTACCCGCGCCGCACGCGGCCGGCGTCCTCCATCGCCTTCAGCACGCCGTACACCGCCGCGAATCCGCCGGTCATCCCCTCCGCCTGGACCGCCTCGCGCGTCACGATGCCGTGACGCTCGAGCAGCTGATTCACGCGCGCCGTCACGCGCTCGGTCGGAGTGACGTTCGGAACGCGCAGCGCGTCCACGAGCGACCACCGACCGCCGCTCTCGCGGGAGTAGATCGCCGCTCGTTCCGCGGAGAGCAGCATCGACGAACGCGTCGGGTACGTCGATCTGCGCGCCGCGCTCGCGCGGCGCCGTGCACGCGACGCCGGCGAGCGGATGAAGCCGCGCAGCGGTTGCAGCGTGTCGTTGGTGACCTCTCCCGACCACACCAGATCCCACAGCGCCTCGAGCACCTCAGGGGTGAAGCCGCCGCCGAGACCGGCGAGCAGCTGCGGGAAGAACAGCGCACCGCGCGCCGCGAGCAGATCGCGGATCTTCTGATGGATCGCCGCGGTCGGCCTCTCGTCGCGTGGCTCCGGCAGGAGCGCGAGGTGCTCGGTGAGGAAGATGGAGACCTTGCCGTCGTGCGGGCCGGCCGCACCTCCACCGATCCACACCGCCGCGCCCGACGCGAGCAGCGCGTCGAGATCGCCCTCGTCATAGCCGCTGACCCGGGAGGGCAGGATGCGCGACTCGAGATCCGATGCCGGCACGAACGCACCCTGCAGCTGGGCCACGGCGTCGAGGAGCGCGCCTTCACCGGAGCGTGGCGCGTCGAGGCCGTGCCACGCGGTCGCGAACCGTGCCAGCGCCGCCTGCTCGACGGGCTCGACCTCGCGCCGCAGCCGGGCGAGCGAACGCTGGCGCAGCGTCCGCAGCACGCTGGCGTCGACCCACTCGACACCCGTCCCGCCCGGCCGGAACTCGCCCTCGACGACGGTGCCCGCCGCAGCCAGCTCGCGCAGCGCGTCCTGGACCGCGCGGACGGAGAGACCGAGCCGGCGCGCGAGATCGCTCGCCGCGAATGGCCCGTGCGTGCGCGCGTAGCGGCGGACGAGGGATGCGAGCGGGCGGTCACCGCTGGCCAGGAAGGCGTCCGGCAGGCCCGGCGGCACGACGACGCCGAGCGCGTCGCGATATTTCGCGGCGTCCTCGGCCGCGACGTGTCGCGTCTCTCCGGCGATCAGCAGCGAGACGGTGCGGCGATCGCGCTCGAGCGACGCGAGCCAGTCATCGACCGCGCCACCCGGCGCGGTGCGCGCCGCGATCTCGTCGCGCGTGAGGTCACCGAGGCGGAGGAGCATCTCGTGCGTCGCGTCGACGTGACGCGCCGCGCGGTCGGGTACCAGATGCTGCAGCTCGAGCTCCAGCTCCCCGAGCACGTCGGCGTCGAGCAGCTCGCGCAGCTCCGCCTCGCCGAGCAGCGTGCGCAACTGCGAGGGGTCGACGGTCAGCGCCTGGGCGCGACGTTCCGCGAGAGGCGCGTCGCCCTCGTAGATGAAGTTGCCGACATACGTGAACAGGAGCGACGAAGCGAACGGCGACGGCGTCTGCGAGTCGACCGTGACGACGCGGATGTCGCGGCTGCGGATGCCGCGCAGGACCTCGATGAGGGCGGGCATGTCGAACACGTCCTGCAGGCACTCGCGATATGCCTCGAGGACGATCGGGAACGAGCCGAAGCGCGACGCGACCTGCATGAGCTCGGACGCGCGGCGGCGCGTGTGCCACAGCGGCGAACGGCTTCCCGGGAAGCGGCGCGGGAGCAGCAGCGCGCGGCCCGCCGCCTCGCGGAAGCGCGCCGCGAAGAGCGGCGTCTCGGAAAGGCGAGCGACGACAAGGTCCTGCGCGCGGTCCGGATCGGGGAGCGCCACGTCGGCCGGCGGTGGCGCGGCCGCTTCGGGGAAGCGCGCGACGATCCCGTCGTCGGTCCAGAGCACGTCGATCTCGAGATCGGATCTCTCGCGCACCATCGCGCCGATCGCCATCGCCCACGGCGCGTGCACCTTGCCGCCGAACGGCGTGAGCACGCAGACGCGCCAGTCCCCCACCTCGTCGAGATACCGCTCGACGATGATCGTGCGGTCGTCGGGCACGGCGCCGGCGGCGGTGTGCTGATCCGCGAGGTACTGGAGCAGGTTGCGCGCGGCGCGCTCGTCGAGGTCGTGCTTCTCCATCAGCCGCCGGGTCCCCTCCGCCGGGTCGGCCGCGCGCAGCGAGCGCGTGAGCGCACCGATCGCGCGCCCGAACTCGAGCGGCCGCGCGGCGGTCTCACCCTTCCAGAACGGCATCTCGCCGGGGACGCCCGGGGCCGGCGAGACGAGGACGCGATCGTGTGTGATCTCCTCGACCCGCCATGTCGACGCGCCGAGGAGGAACGTCTCGCCCTGGCGCGTCTCGAACACCATCTCCTCATCGAGCTCGCCCACGCGGCCCTTGCCCGGCTCGGCGCCGACGAGGAAGACGCCGTACAGGCCGCGGTCAGGGATCGTGCCGCCGCTGGTGAGCGCGATGCGGCCCGCGCCCTCGCGCGAGCGCAGCGCGTTCGCGACCCGGTCCCACACGACGCGAGGCCGCAGCTCGGCGAACTCGTCCGAGGGGAAGCGGCCGGAGAGCATGTCGAGCACTCCCTCGAGGATCGGGCGCGCGAGGTCCGAGAACGGCGCGGCGCGACGGATGACCCGCTCGAGGTCATCGACGCTCCACGGCTCGACCGCGACCATCGCGACGATCTGCTGCGCCAGCACGTCGATGGGGTTGCGTGGGTACCGCGACTGCTCCACGGCTCCCGCGTGCATGCGCTCGGTGAGCGCCGCGCACGCGAGGAGATCGCCGCGGAACTTCGGCATGATCACGCCCTTGCTCGCGATGTCGATGCGATGGCCGGCGCGTCCGATCCGCTGCATCCCGCTCGCGACCGACGGCGGCGATTCGACCTGGATGACGAGGTCGATCGCGCCCATGTCGATGCCGAGCTCGAGCGACGACGTCGCGACGAGCGCGCGAAGCCGGCCGGCCTTCAGCTCATCTTCGATCAGCAGGCGCTGCTCGCGCGCGATGGAGCCGTGGTGCGCGTGCACGAGCTCCTCGCCCGCGAGCTCGTTCACCGCGGCGGCGATGCGCTCCGCGAGCCGGCGGCTGTTGACGAAGATGAGGGTCGACCGGTGCTCGCGGATGAGCTCGAGCAGGCGGGGATGGATCGCCGGCCAGATGCTCGACCGCGCGTCCGCGCGAGAGGCCGGCCCGCTGCGGATCTCCAGCGTCTCGGTGCCGAGCTTCGACATGTCCTCGACCGGTACCTCGACGCGCAGCTCCAGCTGCTTGGTGTGGCCGGCGTCGACGATCTTCACGGGGCGCGGCCCGCCATCGGCGCCGAACCCGCCGAGGAAGCGCGCGACCTCGTCGAGCGGACGCTGCGTGGCGGACAGACCGATCCGCTGGAGGGGACGCCCCGCGAGGTCCTCCAGGCGCTCCAGGGAGAGCGCGAGATGCGCGCCGCGCTTCGTCGCGACCATCGCGTGGATCTCGTCGACGATGACCGTCTGCACGTCGCGCAGGCCCTCGCGCGCGGAGCTCGAAAGGACGAGATACAGGGACTCCGGCGTCGTGATGAAGATGTCGGACGGCTGCTTGGCGAACCGCGTGCGCTCGCGCGCCGGCGTGTCGCCGGTGCGGATGGCGACGCTGGGCTCCCGCAGCGGCGTGCCCATGCGCTCCGCCGCGTGCCGTATGCCGACGAGGGGCCCGCGCAGGTTGCGTTCGACGTCGACCGCGAGCGCCTTCAGCGGCGAGACGTAGACGACGCGGCAGCCGGCGGGCGGGGCGTGGAGCAGCTGGTCGATGGCATAGAGGAACGCCGCGAGCGTCTTGCCCGATCCGGTGGGTGCGAGCACGAGCGTGCTCTGACCCGATGCGATCGCGGGCCAGGCAAGCTCCTGCGCGCGTGTGGGCGAAGCGAAACTCGCCGCGAACCACGCGCGCGTCGGCTCACGGAACGATGCCAGCCCGCCGCTCCCCATCGGACAAGAGGTTACCCGCGCGGCGCTGTCTCTACCGCTACAAGGTCAACACTCCGATGTCCGTACCTCGGGTCAGTCGATGACGACGAGCACCGTGGCCGAACCCCGCGTGCCGGTCGGGTTGTACTGCACGACGTTCGTCCCGGCGACGAGACAGCTGCTGATGTCCGTCTCGATGAGCGGCGCGGCGAGCTGCTCCTCGGTGTAGCGCAGATCGCAGGCATCGTTCACGTGCACGACGAGGCCGCGCATGCCGCCTGTCGGGACGATGCGCAGCGTGCCGGTCCCGTTCGGGCTCGCGAACGTCTGGCGCAGCTGGCGTGCTCCGCCGGCCGTCGGCGTGATCTGGATCGGGTACGAGCCGACGTCGATGCCGGTGTAGTACGCCTTCAGGATCTCGATGAACGACTGACCGGCGAGGCCGCGTCCGTGAGCGCCGAACTGGCTCATGCCGACGTTGTGGCCCCAGCCCCCGCCGTACGCGCGAATGCCCGAGAAGGCGCCGTCGGTGTACTGCGACACGATCACGTTCGGGTTGTTCAGAACGAAATTCGTTGAGATCGTGCTGGTCGGCGTCAGGCACGGCCACGGCTTCGCGGCGCCGTTCGCGCCGAAGACACGGCGCACGTTGTCCCAGCCCTTCACGTCCGCCACACCGCTCGTCAGCGTCACGCGGACGATGGCGATGCGCTTCGAGGCGGAGGTGCGCTCCAGAACTTCGAGGCCGGTGATCGTACCGCTGAGGTCGCCGCTCACGATCGCGCTTCGGCCCGCGACGAGCATGCGCGTCCTCAGCGTCGCCGCGGGTACATCGATGACCCACCGGGCAAAGCGGTTGTTCACGCGCGGGCAGCTGTCATACGCCGCGGCGCCGGGCCCGGTCACCGTGCGCGGGGTCGTGTCCGTGTCCGGCCGCCAGTAGGCGAGGATCGCGTCCTCGGTGGAGAGATCCGGTGCCGCACCCTCGCCGTCGTAGATGCCGCGCAGGTACGGCTCCGCGTTGGTCCCTGGCCACTGGTTCGACGGAATGTTGAAGATCCACTCGTTGTCCTCGGTATGCCCACCCATCGACGACGAGTACATGGCCGAGATGATCCGGTTCGCGTGGGTCGCGACGAGGCTCTCGGTCGCGATGACCGCGGCGTTCCCGTTCGGATGCTCGGAGCCCTTGCCGCGGTACACCTGCGAGGCCGTCGAGTCGACGATCCCATAGGGACGGCCGAAACGCGTGCTGTCCTTGTTCGCCAGCGCGTAGCCACGCGCCGCGACGGCCTGCGCCTTCAGCGCGTCGACGTGGAAAGACGCGATCGACTCGTTCACGACGACGCCGCGCACGTAGTCCTCGAGCGGGACGATGTTCACGAGGTTCACGGTGCCGGGCGCCGTCGAGGCGCCGCGCGAGACCTCGATCTCGCCGTAGTACTCGGGGACGCGGAACTCCTGGCCGAAGGTCGGCGTCCACAGGAAGCGGCGGAGCGAAGGGATCAGGAACGTGTTCGCTGGGTCGCTCGATCGGAAGCGGATCGGACCGGTGAACGCGCCGAGCACGACGCCATCCAGGCTGACCTCGTACGCGGTGGTGAAGCGGACGGCCACGACCTGCCCGGCCGCGGGCGCGACGATCTGCTTTCCGTCGCTCAGATCTACGACGTGGAAGTCGCCGGCCGTTCCCGTCACGCGCACGAGCGTGTGATCGTGACCCGCCATCTCGGTGACGACGCCACCGGTCGCGTTGAACGTGGTCGTCCACAAGCCGACGCGCAGGACGCCGACGACATCCGTCGGCGTGGCGCGCAGCTGCGGACCGAGCTCCGGACGGCCGCCGCTCGCATGCGACGGGCAGCCCACCGCGAAGACACGTTCGCATCCGATCGCCGTCTCATCCTCACCCTCGGGTGGCTGCGCCGATGCGGGTGTTGGGACGGTGAAGGCGAGCAACAAGGCCAGGATCGCGAGCGGTGTCGTACGTCGCAGCGGTCGCATTCCGGTCCTCCTCCGCGCGCTGGGGCGAGGACGAAACATTAAGGTCGGCCGGGCGAGTAAGGGCTGTTCCGCTCAGCGCAGGCGGTTCGCGAGATCGGCGAGCTGAGCGATGGTCAGCGTGCGCGACGACATCTCGAACACCATGCCGCTCTCGAGCCAGCGGATCGCGCGCATACCGTTGTCGGTGACGATGTAGTTCGCGTCGCGGCCGCGCACGCGCAGCGGCGGGTCGCCGGGCGCGGGCGACGGATAGGGCAGCGCCTCGCTGGGGAAGAGCCATGCGACCGTGACCTGGTCGGTCCCGGCGTTGAGCCGGTAGGTCGTCACGAGCTGATCGTTACTGACGAGGCCGGTCTGCCCGCGCGTCGTGATGCGCGCCAGCGGCGTGGCGAGCGACGCCGGCAGGTGCAGCGTGCGGTCGGGCACCGCGCGCGTGCGGAAAGTCGGCGCGGCGAGCGTGGGGAGCGGCGGAGCCTGGATCGTGAAGATGGGCGTCTGGCTGGCGCGCTGGCCGGGCCCGAACGCGGCGACGGCGAAGAGCACCAGGGCCACCATGACGGCGAGCACCGTGACGGCCGTCATGCGGAAGCTCGACCCCGCAGGTCGCTCCGGGCGACCGGCGTCAAGGTCGTAGATCACCGCAGAAGTATGTATGGCCCGACGTCTCTGGACGAGTTCATGTCCGTCACCGCGTCAGGTCGAGGCCCCCGGCTGCTTCGCGAGCCAATCGAGCGCGTGGTCGGCGACCTCTTCCCAGCCCGGCTGCGCGAGGATCCAGTGCGTCCGGCCGGGGAACTCGCGGTAGTCGGTCACCGCGGTCGAGCGCGAGTACTTCTGGAAGTTCGCGAGGTTCATGCGCGCTTCCACGGTGCGATCGAGCTCGCCGGCGACGATCAGAAGCGGCGCGCGCTGCGAGTTGCGGTAGTTCACTCTCGTCACGTCGGTGAGCGGCGCGAGCAGCGCTTGCAGGAAGATGCGTCCGGACGTCGGGATCACCTGCTCGAAGGCCGCGCGCTGCTCCGCCTCGCTCAGGGTGTGGACCCAGCCCCACTGGAACGTCTCGAAAGACATCCGCCGCACGCTCTGCCAGCTGTTCCAGCCGAGCAGGACCGGAAGGCTCGCGCGCACGGCGTTCGCGCCGGGGAGCACGCCCTTGGGCGGCGCGGGGTCGATCGCGACACCGGCCGCGCCGAGCCCGCGGTCGAGCAGCATCTGGACGAAGAGACCACCGAACGAGTGACCGACGAGGATCGGCTCCGTCGGGAATTCCCGGATGATCGACGCGTAGTTGTCGACGATCTCGGTGATCCCGAGCCGACCGAACCGCGGATCCGGTGCGCGTTGCAGCTCGTCGAGATCGTGATCCAGGAACGGCCACGCCGGCGCGACGGTGCGATGACCGCGCGCTTCGAAACGCTTCATCCACGGTCCCCATGACGCCGCGGAGAGGAAGGCCCCGTGTATGAAGACGACCGGCCTCACGACTCCTTTGCCTCGCGGCTGGCGCCGAGCTCCATCGCGTAGGGCCACACCTGAAGGTCCGGCGGCTCGATGCCGTGCGCGGAGAGCGTGGTGCAGATCTGCGCGCGGTGATCGTTGCCGTGGTGCACGAACTGCGTCAGCGGCGCCCACGCGTTCATCTCGAAACGCGGTTGCTCGGGTCGGCGCGCCGGCGTGTCTCGGATCAGACGGTCGCCGTCGAGCTCATCGCGCTCGAAAAGACGCTCGACCCCCTCCGCGATGTGCGGAAGATGCGATGCGATGACGTCGACGCCGACCTCCGGCTCCTGACGGAAGAGCGGCTCGTGCAGGAGCGATCCCAGCAGACGGATGAGGT
>DATEDV010000021.1:0-4728 GCA_035281485.1 Candidatus Limnocylindria bacterium
ATCTCGGCGAGCGGGTCGGCGATCTCGTTCTGGATCTGCCGCGCGAGGGGACGCGCGCCGAAGTTCGAGTCGTAGCCGACCGACGCGATGTGATCCTTCGCCTCGTCGGTGACGACGAGCGTGATCTCCTGCGACGCAAGCTGCTTGCGTACGCCCTGCAGCTCGAGCTCGACGATCTCGCGGATCTCGGGCTTGGTGAGCGGCGTGAAGACGACGGTCGCGTCGATGCGGTTGAGGAACTCCGGACGGAAGAAGCGCTTCATCTCTTCCTGGACGCGCTCCTTCATGCGCTCGTAGGCGGCGTTCATGTCGGCGTCGTCGCCCTCGCCCTTGGCGCGGAAGCCCAGCGCGCTCTCGCTCTTCAGCATCTTCTGCGCGAGGTTGCTCGTCATGATGATGATCGTGTTGCGGAAGTCGACCGTCCGGCCCTTCGCGTCCGCAAGACGGCCCTCGTCGAAGATCTGCAGCAGGATGTTGAAGACCTCGGGGTGCGCCTTCTCGATCTCGTCGAGCAGGATCACGCAGTACGACTTGCGGCGCACCGTCTCCGTGAGCTGCCCGCCCTCTTCGTAGCCGACGTACCCGGGCGGCGATCCGACCAGTCGCGACACGTTGTGCCGCTCCATGTAGTCGGACATATCGATCTTCACGACGTTCTCTTCGCTGCCGAACATGAATTCGGCGAGCTGCTTCGCCAGGTGCGTCTTGCCGGTACCGGTCGGGCCGACGAAGAAGAAGACACCGATCGGCCGCCGCGGGTCCTTCAGGCCGGCGCGCGCACGGCGGACGGCGCGCGACACCATCGTGACCGCGGGCGCCTGCCCGATGACCTTCGAGTGGAGCACCTCTTCCATGCGCAGGAGCTTCGCGGTCTCCTCCTCCGCCAGGCGGCGGACCGGGATGCCGGTCCACATGGAGACGACCTCGGCGATGTCCTCGTCCGTGACCTCCGGCCGCTTCTGTGACTGCGCGAGGAGCCAGTCCGCCTTGGCCTGCTGGAGCTTGTCCTGTTGCTGGCGCTCCTTCTGGCGGAGCGTCGAGGCGAGCTCGTACTGCTGGGCCTCCATCGCCTGGTCCTTGTCGGCCATGAGCTTGTCGAGCTCCTTCTGGGCGTCCTTCACGTCCGTCGGGAGCGTCGAGTAGCGCAGACGGACGCGGCTCGCGGCCTCGTCCATGAGGTCGATGGCCTTATCCGGGAGGAAGCGGTCGGTGATGTAGCGGGCCGACAGCTCGGCCGAGGCCTTCACCGCGTCGTCCGTGATCGCCACCTTGTGGTGGTCCTCGTACCGCGAGCGGATGCCCATGAGGATCGCAACGGTCTCCTCGATCGTCGGCTCTTCGACCATGACCGGCTGGAACCGGCGCTCGAGCGCCGCGTCGCGCTCGATGTACTTACGGAACTCATCGAGGGTCGTCGCGCCGATGCACTGCAGCTCGCCGCGCGCGAGCGACGGCTTGAGGATGTTCGCGGCGTCGACCGCGCCCTCCGCCGCGCCGGCGCCGACGAGCGTGTGCAGCTCGTCGATGAAGAGGATCACGTCGTGCGCGTGGCGCAACTCCTCGATGATCTTCTTGAGGCGCTCCTCGAACTCGCCGCGATACTTCGTGCCCGCGACGAGCGAACCGATATCGAGGGTGAGCACGCGCTTGCCCTGGAGCGTCTCCGGGACGTCGCCCTTGACGATGCGGTGCGCGAGGCCTTCGGCGATCGCGGTCTTGCCGACGCCGGGCTCACCGATGAGCGCGGGGTTGTTCTTCGTGCGGCGGCTCAGGATCTGGATGACGCGCTCGATCTCCTTCTCGCGACCGATGACCGGATCGAGCTGCTGCGCCTTCGCCATGGCCGTGAGGTTCACGCCGAGCTGGTCGAGCGTGGGCGTCTTCGAGCTCGCTGACTTGCCGCCGGCGGAGGCCGTCTCCGCGGTCGCGGGATGCTGCTGGCCGAGCGTCGCGATGACCTGGTGACGGACCTTCTCGAGCGATACGCCGAGCGACTCGAGCACGCCCGAGGCGATCCCCTCGCCCTCGCGCACCAGGCCGAGGAGCAGATGCTCGGTGCCCACGTGGCTGTGGCCCAGCTTGCGCGCCTCGTCGATGGCGAGCTCGATGACCTTCTTTGTACGTGGCGAAAGCGTGATCTCGCTCGGTGAGGTCGTGGAATCGCCGCGGCCGATGATGAACTCAACGGCGGTTCGCACCTTCGACAGCTCGACACCGAGCGAGTCGAGGACGCGGGCGGCTACGCCTTCGCCCTCCCGAACGAGCCCGAGGAGCAGGTGCTCCGTGCCGATGTAGTTGTGGTTGAACCGGATGGCCTCGTCCTGGGCGAGCGCCAGCACCCTTTTCGCCCGGTCGTTGAAGCGATCAAACGGACCCATCTGGTGCTCTTCTAACCGTATATCGGTGCAGGCGTCATTGGGTTCCGATTATACGTTCGGGAACCACCGTGTCCGCCTTGCGGACAACGTTTCATGTGCGCTCGGCGAGGCGAGCAGACAGGGACAGTCGCCGCCGTTCCCGGTCTATGGCCACGATACGTACGGGGACCACGTCGCCGACGTGCACCACGTCGTTCGGCTGGGAAACCCGCTCGCTGGCGAGCTCGCTGACGTGGATAAGTCCCTCGACACCGTCGGAGATACGCGCGAACGCGCCATACGGCATGACCCGTGTCACCGTCGCATCGACGGTCTGACCGGTCTCAAGTTGGTCGACGTACCGCTCCCAGGGATCCGCGCCCAAGCGCTTGATCGAGAGCGAGATCCGCTGCCGGTCGCGGTCGACACCGACGACCATGACCTTCACGGCCTCACCGAGACGATGGAGCGAGGTCGGCTCGACACCCTTCTCCCACGTGATCTCCGAACGATGGACGAGCCCATCCGCGACGCCGACATCGACGAAGAGTCCGTAGGGCGTCACGCCAACGACCGTACCCGTGAGGACGTCGCCCTCGGACAGCTGCTCCGTACCACGCGCCTTCCGATCACGGCGCAGCTGCTGCGTCGCCGCCTTCTCCGACAGGATGAGCCGATCGCGTTTGGGATCGGCCTCGAGCACGCGCACCTGCAAGCGTTTACCGACGAGCGCCTTGACCGGCGCGGGAATGCCGGGCTCGTGCGTGTCGATCGCGCCGATCGAGATCAGCTGCGAGAGCGGCACGAACCCACGGAGACCGACATCGACCACGACGCCCCCGCGGTTCGCCTCGAGCACGGGCGCGTCGATGACGCGTCCGGCCTTCTGTATCTCCTCGAGCTCAGCCCACTGCTTCCGATTGCGAGCGCGGCGGAGCGAGAGGACAACGCGGCCGTCCGGCCCCTCGGGCTGCGTGACCACGGCGATCACGTGATCTCCGACGTTGAGCTGCTCGGAGCCGGCCTCTCGGAGCGGGATGACGCCGGCCGGGTGGTCGCCGAGGTCGACCGTCGCCTCGTCCCCACCGACGGCGGCGACCGTCCCCTCGACGGTCTCACCGACCCGGAGCGGCCGCAGGGATACCTGATCGGACTGAGTGGCCAGCAGCTCTTCCATCGTGACGGGGTCGATGGACATGGCCGCCGAGCGGGCAAGGGACGTGCCATACAATCCTGCGAACCGGGGGCGAGGGAGGGTCACCGTCAACTCGACGGCACGCTGGCCCCAACGTCTCGAATACATCGCCTGGCTGCTCCGGGCGGAAGCGGTCGCAGTCGTCGTCGCCACCGCCGACCCGCCCTCCACGCTCTTCTCCCACCGGATCGATTCCGCGGACTGGCACGCCATCCTCGGTCAGGACGCGTTCGCCCGCGCCGCCGCCGGTCCATTCGCCGTGTCGGTGCCATCCGGACGGTGGGGCGAGGAGGCAGCCTTCGCCGTCGTCGCACCCATCGAGACCTGGAACGGACCGGCGGTCCTGTGCGCGCTTCGTCGTGAGATGCCTTTCGATGCGCTCGACGTGGTCGCGGCGACCTCGGCGGCGGAGCTGCTCGCGGTCATGGCCACCGAGGGCCGCGAGCTTGCCGCCGCGCGCCGGCGGGCGGCCGAGCTCGACGAGCGACTCGACGTGCTGGGCGGTATCGGCGAGGGCCTGGTCGACGCACGCGACGCCAGCGCGGTGCTGGCACGGGCGGCGGCCGAGGTCGCGCGCCGGATGGGGGCGGGCGCGTCATCGATCATGCTCGTCGAAGGCGACGAGCTCCGCCTGAGAGCGTCCGTCGGTCTCCCGAAGGATGTCCGTTTGGGGCGCGGTCAGCGTCTGGATGAGGGTGTCGCCGGCTGGGTGGCGAGGAGCGGCGAGAAGATCGTGCTCCGCGGGCGCGTCGCCGACGAGCGTTTCCATGGCGTCGATCCCGAGGCCCGCGAATCCATCTCCGTCCCCCTCCGCGTCGGCGACGATGTGCTGGGCGTGCTCAGCGTCAAGCGACCGCAGGAGGCGGACGGCTTCTCCGGGCGGCAGACGCTGCTCGATGGCATCGCCTCGGACCTGTCGCGCGCGCTCGCGGCGATGAACGTGATCTCCGCCATCCAGCTGCAGCGCGAACACGCCGAGGGCTTCTCCGAGGTCGCGCTGGCGGTGGCCACGGGCGACGCCCACGGGGCGGCGCGAGCGGCGGCGCAGTCGTTCGGTCATCACGCGGTCGCGCTGCGGAGCGGATCGGGCAGAGTGCTCGCGGTCTACGCCGACGACGACGACCCCGAGTGCCGCGCGGCCGCCCTCGCCGCGAGCGAGTCCGGCGGCACGGCCGG
>DATEDV010000022.1:0-17017 GCA_035281485.1 Candidatus Limnocylindria bacterium
CTCGGAGCGATGTTGCTCGGATGTGGATCGGGAACGACGACGTCGGCGATGAGGTCACCCGTGACGGCCGCGACCGGAAGCGCCATCACGATGAGCTGCAGCAGAAGCGCCGCGATGAGCGACGCCGCGACACGCCGCGCCGAGCTCTTCATCATGCCGCCGTGCCCAATCGCGGTGCGCGCGCCGCGGCCGTACGCATCGCGTCGGCGACGAATCCGGCCGGCCCCGCGTAGCGGAAACCCGCGGCGGCCGCGACCGACGGTGCGATCACGCTTCGGCCGTCGAAGAGCAGGTCGCCGCGTGTGAGACGCCGAAGCGTGCTGAGATCGACCTCCGCGAACTCGGGCCACTCCGTGGCGATGACGACGGCGTCGGCGTCGCGGCAGGCATCGGCCACCGACGCGCGCGTCTCGATCCCGGATCCGGCCGCCAGGTCTCGCACCGCGGGGTCGTACGCGCGCACGACCAGTCCCGCTTGTACGAGAAGGCGAGCCAGCGCGATCGCCGGCGACTCTCGCGTGTCGGCTGTTCCCGCCTTGAAGGCCAGACCGAGCAGGCCGATGGTCGCCCCACGCGGCAGCGCGCGCTCGATCGCCGAGGCGAAGCCACGCAGCTGTCGCGAGTTCTGATCGATCGCCGCCTTCAGCACGAGGAAGTCGTAGCCCATGCCGTCGGCGATCGTCTGCAGCGCACGCGTGTCCTTGGGAAAGCACGACCCGCCCCAGCCCAGCCCCGGACGCAGGAACTGCGAGCCGATGCGCGGGTCGAGTCCCATCGATCCGAGGATCGCCGCGGCATCCGCACCGACGGCCTGCGCGAGGTTCGCGATCTCGTTGGCGAAGCTGAGCTTGGTCGCGAGGAAACCGTTCGCGGCATATTTCGCGAGCTCCGCGCTCGCGGCGCTCATCCAGCAGAAAGGAACGGGGCCACTCGGTCGCTCGTCGCGCGCCGGGTCGCAGGGAAGACCGTCGCGATGGATGACGCGCCGGTAGAGCTCCTCCACGACCGGTCGCGCGTCGGATGGACCGCCGGCCACGATGCGATCGGGGTAGAACGCGTCGCGGAGCGCGTGGCCTTCGCGCAGGAACTCCGGATTCGAGACGACCAGCTGCTCGCGCAGCGGGCCCCGCTGCAGACGCTCGCACGTGCCGACGGGCACCGTCGAACGCACGAGGACGACCGCGCCTCTCCTGGCGCGCGCACCGATCTGCATCGCGGCGGTCTCCAGCTGCTCGAGGTCGGGACGGCCATCGGCGCCCATGGGGGTCCCCACCGCGATGAGCACGACGTCCGAGTCGCGGAGGCCATCGTCCTCCGGCGCGAATCGGACATCGACCCGGCCAAGGAGATCGCCGAGGCCCGGCTCGCCGAGCGGGTCGATGCACGCGCGCCACGCCGCGAGGCGCTGGGCATCGTGCTCGACGCAGGTGACGCGATTTCCGAGAGAGGCGAGGACCGCGGCGGACACCGCGCCGACGTAACCGGCGCCGATGACCGAGATCCTCATCACGCGCCCCCGGCCGGCCGCTCGGCCACGGTCGCGAGGAGCACCGGGATCGCGAAAGGCAGCAGGATGATCCGGCGCTGCTCGAGGACGCGAAGCCCACTGTCCGTCCAGAGCGCGACGCGCTCTTGGGCCGTGAGGTACGGACGATCCCGCAGGTTCCGCGCGACCCAATCGGGCCCGATGTTGTCGATGAGCACGAAGCCGCCGCCCGGGCGGAGCACGCGCGCCACCTCGCGCAGGCCGCGCTCCTGATCCGCCCAGTGATGGAAGGCGATCGTGCTGAAGGCCATATCGACCGAGCTGTCGGGGAGCGGGATCGCCTCCGCGCCGCTCAGGTGGAGCTCCGCCGGCGTGATCCTCCTGCCGGTATGGATCATCCCCTCCGAGGGATCGACGCCGAAGAGGCTCGCGCTCGGCCATCGCGCGTGCGCCGCTCGCAGCAGCCGACCGGTGCCGCAGCCCACGTCGAGGATGGCGTCCGGCCGGCCGAACCGCGACGCGAGCGCGAAGGCCCGTCCGTGCACACGATCGAAGTGCAGTCCCTGCCAGCGCGAGGTCTCATAGCGCGTCGACCAGCGGTCGAACTGACCGACATCGTCGTCGTGAGCCTGAGCCAGCGGATCCTGCGCGCGCTCTTGGACAGCCACTGAGGAGATGGAAGCGTCTCTGTATTGAGGGAACGTGCGGGAAGCGATGGACGCCGCGTGCCTGGGTGCGGCCCCACCTTGCGGCGCGCTCGCCACCGCGAGCGCGCTCCGTCCCGCGAGACTCAACCCGCCGTCATCGCCGCCGTCACTCCGCGTCGTGCAGCAGACCGCGTCGGCTGTGTACGGCGAGGCGCGTGCCGAGCAGGTGGTAGATCGGCCGCTCGAGGCGGGGGGCGAGCTCGTTCAGGTACGCGTAGATCCCCGGGTAGTACGTGTAGTCGTCCCAGACGATGGTGCCCGTCGGCGACAGCATCGCGAGCGCCGCTTCGGTGTCGGCTTTCACGTAGCTGTAGCTGTGGCTCGCGTCGATGTAGACGAGGTCCATTTCAGCCCGGTACGGGGAGAAATCGAACGTCGCTGAGTCGCCGGCGAGCGGCGTTATGCGCAGGCCCTCCGGCGTGTCGCGAAAGCGCGAGCCGCGCTCCCACGTGTGGAAATATTCGTCGACATCCGTGATCTCGAGCCGCGCGAGCTCGGCCGAGCCGGGGCCCGGAAGATCCAGCGTGAAGATGCGAGCGTCCGGCAGGTTGTGCGCGAGCAGCCACGAGGTGTCCCCACGGAAGGTGCCGATCTCGAAGATCGTTCGGCAAGCGAGCAGTCGAGCCAGTGCACAGAGCACCAGCGGCGAGTGCCGCATGACGTACCCGTCCACTCGGATCTGGTCGAGTCCCGCGATCTGCGATGGCGACACGCTCTGGATGTGCGGCGCGCTGTAACTCTTCAGCTCGATCCACACGCGCTTCAGCAGGCGAGCGCGCGCGCCTCGCGGATCGGCGACCGCGCGCGCGACGGTGTCGCGGATGACCGCCGGCAGGATGTCGCGATTCCGCACGCGCCGGATCCCGGGCGCCTCGGACGGGAGCGGCCGCGCGACCGTCGATCCGAGCTCCACGCGGTCATAGAGCGGCGGCGCGATTAAGGGCGACGCGCATGCCGGATTGAGACGCGGTCACGCAGGCGGCCGCTCGCGAGGCCCGTAGCTGGGAAGCGGCGGGTCGAGAGCGGGCGAGCGAGAGCGCACCTCAATGCCGCCAGGTACCCGCGCTCAAGGACCGCTATCGAAAGTCACGTCGATGCGGATCCTTCACCTGTCGGCCGACTTCCTCTGGCCGGCGAGTGACGGGGGCCGTCTGCGCTCGATCGCGCAGCTTCGCGTGCTCTCCTCGATCCCCGAGGTCGAGCACATCGCGATGTTCTGCCTGTGCGAGGAGGACCTGGGAGCGGAGCGGCGCGCTGCGCTCGAGCGCGAGATCAGCAAGCTCGAGGTCCTGGAGCCCGTCTTCCACCCCGTCCATCTCTTCCGCCATCGCCGGTACGTGCCGCGGGTGGTGCTGCTGCGCATGCTGCGCGGCGTCCCGTACGTCGCCGGCAAATGGGACTCGCCCGCGGTCGCGCGCGCGCTGCGGCGAGAGCTGGCGGACCGCCGGTTCGACGTCGTCTGGATCAACGGGCTCGGCATGGCGTACTACCTGCCGCTCATCCGCGAGCTCCTGCCGACCGCGCGCGTCGTCCTCGACGAGCACAACGTCGAGAGCGAGCGGTTCGTCGAGTTCGCACGCCGGCAGCGAGGCCTGCGGCGCATCGTCGCCGACGCCGAGGCACGAGCGGCGATCCGGTACGAGCGCGAGGTCCTGCTCGGCGTCGACGCGGTGGGAGCCATCTCGGACAGCGACGCGCGCGGTCTGCGTGAGCTTGCGGGCGTCGATGCGCGGGTCGTCCCACACGTCGTCACGATCGCGCGGCCGGTCGACCGCGAGGCCGACGACGGGCGCATCTGTTACGCCGGCAAGCTGAGCTGGGAGCCGAACGTCCGCGGCGTGGACTGGTTCTGCCGCGAGGTGTGGCCGATCGTTCGTCAGCGTCTGCCGGAGGCGACCCTGGATATCGCTGGCGCCGGCCTGCCGACGGACGCCTCGGGCGACCAGATCGCACCGGCCGCCTGGCGCACGGGGGGCATCACGATGCTCGGATTCCGGAGCGACATCGACGCGGTCTATGCGCGGTCGTCCGCGATGATCGCGCCGCTGTTCGGCGCCTTCGGCATCAGCATCAAGCTGCTCGAGGCGTTCCGCCACGGCATACCGGTCGTCACCACGCCCGACGGGGCCTGGGGTCTGCCGGTCGAGAACGGACGCGAGCTGTTCATCGAGTCCGGACCGGAGACGTTCGCGGCGCGTGTCGTGGAGCTTGCGACGTCGCACGCGTCACGCGCGCGGCTGCGCGACGCCGCGTATTCGTATCTGGAACGGCACCACGCCCTCGCCACGGCGCAGGCCACGGTCCGCGCGCTCGTCGGCCTCACGGACGCGTCGCCGCGCATCGCGGTTGGACCCGCCCTGCGACCGGCGACGGTGGAGGCATGACCCGCCGTCTTCGTCAATACGGCAGGCCACGTCGCCTCAACGGGCGATGTCTAGCGTCGCTCGTCGATGCTTTTCACAGGACTCGCGGTCACGTTCGTCCTGGTGGCCGTTCTCGTGGGTGGCCGGAGTCGCTCCGCCACGCGCCCGTGGCTCGCGGCGGCCCTGGCTGCGGCGATGGTCGCGGCGCAGTTCGCGCTTCTCATGTCGTCGTGAGCGCGAAGAGGAGCGTTTGATGGCACGCATCGGCATCGTGAGCCACTCGCACTATCCCTACGACGCACGGATCGCGCGCCAGGCGCGCGCTCTCGTGCGCGCCGGCCACGATGTCGACATCCTGTGCCTCCGGTACGAGAAGCAGCCGCTTCGCGAGCGCAGGGACGGCGTGACCGTCTATCGCCTGCCCTTCGGCCGCCTTCGCGGTGGGAAGCTCCGGTACCTCTTCGAATTCGTCACGTTCCAGCTCGCGACGACGCTGCTGGCGGGTGCGCTGCACCTCCGTCGGCGCTTCGACGTCGTCGAGACCACCTCGGTGCCGGACTGGCTCGTGTTCGCGGCGATCATCCCGAAGCTACTCGGCGCGCGCGTCCTCCTCGATCTGCACGAGTGCATGCCCGAGTACGGCGCGACGAAGTACGGCGTGCCGCTCCAGAGCCGGACGGTTCGCATGCTCGCGCTGCTCGAACAGGCCAGCATTCGCTTCGCCGATTTCGTGACGACGTGCACGGAGCAGATGCGCGAGCGCTTCATCGAGCGCGGCGCGCCCGCTGACAAGATCGCGGTGGTCCTCAACTCGTTCGATGAGGAGCGCTTTCCACCGGAGCGCTATCTCGCGGCCGCGACGGCGCCGGGCGAGACCTTCACGCTCATCTGTCATGGGACCATCGAGCCGAATTACGGTCTCGACATCATCGTGCGCGCCATCGCGCTGCTGCGCGAACGCATCCCCGGCCTGCGCCTCGACGTGTGGGGCGACGGCACGCACCGGCCGGTCGTCGAGAAGCTCGTCGCCGAGCTCGGCCTGGAGGATCGCGTGCGCTTCAGCGGCTGGGTGACGATGGACGAGCTCATGCCGCACTTGGCCGCCGCCGACGCCGGCGTCGTGGCCGTACGGCGCGACGCGTTCCGCGACGTGACGCTGTGCACGAAGATGTTCGACCTCGTCTCGCTGCGAAAGCCGGTGATCATCTCGCGCACGCGTGCGGTCGAGCACTACTTCGGCCGTGAATGCTTCCAGCTGTTCGAGTCCGGCGACGAGCACGATCTCGCCGCGGCGATCCACGCGGCCTACTCCGATCCGGCACGGCGGGCGCAGCTCGTCCGCAGCGCGACCGCGCGCAACGAGCCATACCGCTGGGTGCACCAGGCCCGCCGGTACGTCGAGACGGTGGAGCGCCTCGCCACCCGCGACAGAGCGGTCGTCCCGGATGTCGTCAGCGAGGTCGCGGAGTAGTGAGTCTCGCCGTCAGCCTTCAAAGTCGCGGCGCCAGCGCGACGTTCGCGCGAACGGCGCAGGTCTTCGCGCGGTTCGGAGCGACCACCTCCGCCATGGCGCGTCGGCTCGAGCGCTTCCAAGCCATCGCGTCCGCCCATGGCGTGCGGCCGACCTGGCCCACTACCGCGTGCGTTCTCGAGCGGCACCCCGCGCTCCTGCAGCGCTACGCCGAGGCCGGCGTCGAGCTCGCGCTGCACGGGCTCGTGCATGGCGATCACGCGGCGCTGGACGGTCCGCGACAGCGAGCGACGATCGCTCGCGCCATCGATCTGTTCGCGCGCAGCGGGCTGCAGCCGACAGGTTTCCGGGGGCCGTACCTCCGGTACAACGGCGCGACGCTCGACGCGCTGCGCGCGCTCGGCATGCGCTACCACAGCAGCCAGGCCGTCGTCTTCCCACTGGTCGCAGCCCCGCCCGACGCCGCGGCGGCCGCGCAGTACGCCTTCGCGCTTCGGCTGTACGGCGCGCTCGACGCGCACGCGGTCGCCGTACGACCGCGGCTTCGCGACGGGCTGGTCGACATCCCCGTCGCCGTCCCCGACGACGAGATCCTCCTCGATCGCCTTCGCCTGCGGGAGCCCGCGCTCTCCGCCCAGTGGCTGCACGTGCTCGAGCTCACCTACGAGCGCGGCGACCTCTTCACCATCCAGCTCCATCCGGAGCGGATCGGCGAGCTCGCAGCGGCGCTCGAGACCACGCTGAAGGCCGCCCGGGGACGGCGGCCGGCGATCTACACCGCTCGTCTTGAAGACATCGCGCGGTGGTGGCTGCGCCGCTCGAAGTTCCTCCTGCGAGTCAGGCGCGACGGTGATGCGCGTTACCGCGTTTCGCTCACCGCCGACGCCGACGCGACGCTCCTCGTGCGCGGCCTGGCCGTGCCCGCGGCGCCGTGGTCCGGCCGCGAGGAACGCTGCGAGCTGCGTGCCTTCGACGTCCAGACCGAGCGGTCGCCGGTCGTCGGAGTGTCGCGCCGCTCCCCGGCCGCGGTGATCCGCTTCCTCACGGAAGAGGGATTCGCGACGGAGACGTCGGACGATCGCGAGCGCTACGGCGCGTACGTCGATGTTGACGACGGAGACTGGTCCGAGGCATCGCTCCTCGCGGCCATCGCGGCGGCCCCGGGCCCGCTCGTGCGCGTCGGGCGGTGGCCGGACGGCGCGCGCAGCGCCCTCGCCGTCACCGGCGACATCGACGCGCTCACGCTCCGCGATTTCATCACACGTTCATGGGAAACGCGGGACTGGGTCTCGCGGGAGAGGCACGGCGTATGAGCGGCACAGTCGACGTCATCGTCATCGGGGCGGGGCCGTACGGCCTCGCGGTGGGGTCGGCCCTGCGCGCCGGCGGCGCGAACGTGCGCGTCTTCGGCGAGACGATGTCCTTCTGGATGCGGCACATGCCCAAGGACATGTGGCTGCGCAGCATCTGGTCGGCTTCGCACATCGGTGATCCACGCTCGTCGCTCAGCCTCGAGGCCTTCGAGCACGACCGCGGGATGCCGCTCCGGCGTCCGATCCCACTGACGGATTTCGTCGCGTACGGCCAATGGTTCCAACAGCGTGCGGTCCCGGACGTCGATGCCCGGACGATCACGCGCGTCGATGTGCGCGACGGAGCACTGAGCGTGGTCGCCGCTGACGGCGAGACGATCCACGCGCGACGTGTCGTGGTGGCGGCGGGCATCGCGCCGTTCGCGGCGAGGCCCTCGCTGTTCGATGGGCTGCCACGTGAGCTGGCATCTCACTCCGTCGACCACGCGGATCTCGCGCCGTTCGCCGGCCGCCGCGTCGCTGTGATCGGCGGCGGCCAGAGCGCGATCGAGAGCGCGGTGATCCTGCGCGAGCACGGCGTGGAGGTCGAGGTGCT
The DNA here is from genome assembly GCA_035281485.1 of Candidatus Limnocylindria bacterium. GTDB lineage: Bacteria > Chloroflexota > Limnocylindria > P2-11E > P2-11E > CF-39. The sequence continues at coordinate 7,936 of DATEDV010000022.1, forward strand.
CATGCGCGCGCGACACCTCCAGTGGGTGGGCCGGGCGCCGCGCGAGGGTCTCATCGGGCCGCTGCTCTTCGACCGCACCGACGTCGGCCCGGCCCTCGTCAGTCATCTCGTCGCGCATCCGATGCTGGTGCGCGTGCTGCCGCGCACGATCCAGCGCTACGCCAGCAGGCGCGCGCTCGCGCCGGGGGCGTCGCTGTGGCTGCGGCCACGAATGGCGGACCTCGTGCTGTCGATGGGGCGGCACGTCGTCGATGTCTCGCGTGTCGATGGGCGTCTGCGCCTGCGTCTCGACGACGGCACGACCCGCGAGGTCGACCACGTGCTCCTCGCGACGGGCTACCGCGTGGACATCAGACGCTACGCATTCCTCGCACCCGAGCTCGTCGCGCGGGTGCGGTGCGTGAACGGGCATCCTCTGCTCGACCGGGGATTCGAGTCGTCGGTCCGCGGCCTTCATTTCGTCGGTGCGCCCGCGATGCACTCGTTCGGGCCGCTCGTGCGGTTCGTCGCGGGGACCGAATTCGCGGCACACATGGTCAGCCGGCGCGTCAGCGGCGCGCGATCGGCGCGCAGCGCGACGGAGCCCGCGGTCGAGCTTCAGCGCGCCACGCACTGACTGCGATGTCCTCCACGCACGAGCGAGCAGGCGCGGGCGCGCTCGTCATCGGCGGCGACTACAAGAGCCTTGGCGTCGTGCGCAGCCTCGGCCGCCGCGGGATCCCGGTCTGGGTGCTCACCGACGAGCACCTCCTCGCGAGCTGGTCGCGCTACTGCCGCCGCGCGATACCGTGGCCGGCGGCGGCCGAGGCCGATCAGGTCGCGCGTCTCCTCGCGCTCGCGCGCGAGCACGGCATCGACGGATGGGCGCTGTACCCCGCCGGCGAGGAGGCGGCCGCGATGCTCGCGCGCAACCGCGACGCGCTCGCGGAGCGCTATCGCTCGACCGTGCTCGTCCCCTGGGAGACGCTGCAGCACGCGTACGACAAGCGGCTGACCTACCGGCTCGCGGCGGAGCTCGGCGTCGATCATCCACTCACTCGCTATCCGCGCGACCGCGATGACGTCGCGGCGTTCGATGGGCCGTTCCCGGCGATCCTCAAGCCGGCCGTCCGTCCGACGATCGACCGGTTCACCATCGACAAGGCGTGGCCCGCCGCCGATCGCGCAACGCTGCTGACGCGATACGACGAGGCATGCAGGGTCACCGATCCCGCGGCGATCATGATCCAGGCGCTCGTCCCCGGAGGCGGCGGCTCGCAGCTGTCGTACGCCGCGCTCTGCCGGGCCGGCGAGCCTGTCGCGTGCGTCACGGCCCGACGCGCGAGGCAGTGGCCGATGGACTTCGGTCGGGCGAGCACGTTCGTCGAGACGATCGACGCGCCCGAGGTGGAGGAGCTCGCGCTCCGGATCCTGCGCGCGCTGCGCTTCGACGGCATCGTCGAGCTCGAATTCAAACGCGATCCGCGCGACGGCCGGCTCAAGCTCCTCGACATCAATCCGCGCATCTGGGGCTGGCACACGCTCGGTCGCGGCGCGGGTGTGGACTTCCCCTACCTGCTCTGGCGCATGGTGCATGGCGAGCCGCTCGCACGGATACGCGGTCGTGCCGGCGTGCGGTGGGTCCGCGCGCTCACCGACGTGCCCACGGCCCTACGCGCGGTCCGTGCCGGCGAGCTGCCTCTCATCGACTATCTCTGGTCGGTCCGGCCGCCGATCGAGTGCGCGGTGCTCGCGCTCGACGACCCGCTCCCCGCGCTGCTCGAAGCTCCTGAGGCGGCGCGCGTGGCGTGGGGTCGGCGCCTCGGCACGGCGGCGCGAGCACCGAGCGGGGCGCGATGACACAGGTCCTCGACCCGCTCGCCGACCCGCGCTGGCGCGATCTGGTGGACCGGCACCCGCGCGCGTCCGCGTTCCACACGCCGCAGTGGCTCGAGGCCCTCCGCCGCACCTACGGCTTCGTACCGCGCGCGTACGCGAGTGAGGGCGCCGACCTCGGCGATGCGATCCTCTTCTGCGGCGTCACGAGCTGGCTCACCGGACGCCGCCTCGTGTCGCTGCCGTTCTCCGACCACTGCGAGCCGCTGGTCGACGGACCCGAACGGCTGCGGGAGCTGCTCGGGGACGTCGCCACCGACGCGCGCCGCGGCGGGTGGCGATACGTGCAGGTCCGCCCGCGAAGCGCGACCGTGCTCGTCGACGGGTTCGAACGCGACGAAGACAACTGGCTGTACACGATCGACCTTGCTCGCGACCACGAGGCGATCTTCGCCGCGATCAAGAAGAACAACCGCTACGACATCCGCAGGGCTGAGCGAAGCGGACTCCGTCCGATCGTCGGCCGTGACCGGACGTTCGTGCGCGCGTACTTCAGGCTGCACGCGATGACGAGGTCGACGCAGGGCGTGCCGCCGCAGCCATACACCTGGTTCGAGAACCTCGCGGACTGTCTGGGCGACATGATCGAGATCCACCTCCTGCTGGACGGGGACACGCCGATCGCCGGGCTCGTCACGATCAGGTTCCGCGATCAGCTGATGCTGAAGTACAGCGCGTCCGATCCGCTGCGCGACCGCCTCGGCATGGGAAAGTCGCTGGTCTGGCGGAGCATCTGCGATGCGAAGGAGCGTGGCGCGACGACGCTCGACTGGGGACGATGCGAGCCGGACAACGCCGGCTTGGCGCAGTTCAAGGAACGGTTCGGCGCGGTGCGGTCCGAGCTCGTGTACCTCCGCTCTCCGGGCGCGGCGCCCAAACGCGAACGGTCGTCGTGGGTCAGCACCGCGGCGCGCAGGGTCGTGCCGCGCCTGCCCATCCGCGTACTGACCGCGGCCGGCCGCGTCGCGTACCGGCACGTCGCCTAGTTCCCGTTTCGTCACCGCTGCCCGCACACGTTCTCAATTCCGCGGTGCTCTGCTGCTCGTGTGAGCCTCCGCGGGCTTCGCGCGTGCGGACGAGCGATGTCGCAGCCGTGTCAGAACGGAGATCCCTATGTCTAAGAGGCCGCATGGCCTGCTGCTCGCCTTCATCCTGATCGCGGGCGCACTGTCGAGCGCGGCGCGACCCGTGCCGGCGGCGGCCTCGCTCGTCCGACCCGAGTCGGATATCAGGTTGTGGGCAGGCATACCCAATTACCGTCAGGTCTTCCCGGGATCGGACTTGGACTTCAACATATCCGTCGCAAACTCCGGTCCGGACACGGCGGCGAACGTGCTCATCCGCATGGACGTGCCCGCGGGCACGACTTTCCTCTCATTCACCGGTTCTAGCCAGTCGTTCTCGGATGGTCGTCAGACGACCCAGTCGGTACCCGGCAACATCACCGCGCAGACACCTGCGGTCGGCAGCACCGGCACGATGCTGATGTGCATCAAGACCCAGGGTGTGTGGCAGGGATTCAACTGGCCTCCCTCGAGTCTGTGGGTGCGTCTTCGGGTCGACGCAAGCCTGGCGCAAGGCACGGCGATCACGGGCACGGCCACGGCGGTTCGGGATCGCACGCCGGTGGAGCTTGCGTTCTGCCCCGGAGTCGCCAACGACCCGGTGCTCGAGAACGACTCGGCCGGCGCAACGGTCTTCGCGAAGGGGCCGGCCGACGTGAGCCTGCAGGCATCCGTCTCTGAGGACCCGGTCGAGATCGGCCGTGAGCTCAGGTACACGATCGTGCTCACGAACGCGGGACCGATCGTCGCCGAACAGGTGAGGATGCGGGACGTGTACCCACCGCCCTGGACCACGTTCGTCGCGTTCCACCAGCTGAGCGGGCCGGCATCTGACATCAGCGCGCCACACCCTGGCGAGTTCGGTCAGATCAGCACGCTGACCTCGGCGGTCGAGGCCGATACCAGCGCCGTCTTCGAGCTGCTCGTGAGAGTCCGCGACGACGCCCCCGCCGGTACGCGCGTCAGTCTCCTGACGTTCGCCGAGTCCGAGACAGGTGATCCCGACCTGGAGAACAACAGAATCATCGTCTCGACGACCCTCGCCGCGGCGCCCACGTTGACGCCGACCGTCGCCCCAACGCCAACGCCAGACGTCGCGCCTGCACCGACACCGGCTGCTGCACCGACGCCGACACCGTCGGTCGCGCCGACACCCGCTCCGACCGCCGCCCCAGCGCCAACACCGACGGCTGCGGCGACGCCGGTGGGAAACGTCGTGCTCCCGACGCCAGCGCTTCCGTTCGTTCCGGCGGGGCCCTAAGGGACGGCGCGACCGCGTCGGCACGCGCGCCCATCGACGGCTCGCGTGGCCAACTCGTCCCGCGCCGCTCGTCGCTCGAGCTGTCAGCGCGACGCGAGATACGTTCGGTAGATCTGTCCGTACACGGACGGCGTCCCGTCCTCGTCGGCGATGAGCTTCATGCTCGAGCAGGCGCCCACCGGACCGACGTTCCACGTCCACGCGAGGTAGCCGACGCGGGACTGGTCGAGCCACTTGAGGAACCCCGTGAGCCACGTCGTGTCGCAGGACTCGCTGCCGATCTCGGCCATGACCACCGGCACCTGCGCCGCGATCGGGGCGACCTCGGTGCGCAGACACGAGATCGTGCGGCACCAGCCCGTGTCGTACGCGTGGAGCGCCGCGACGAGGCGGCCCTGTGGATCGACGGGCTTGTACACGAGCCAGTTGTGCCGCGGGTTGGACCACAGTGTGTTCGCGAACTGGACGCCGCCGAGCATGATGACGTTCGTCGCGCCCGTCGCGCGTACCGCGTCGACGAGCGACTGCATGCCGGCGACCTCGGCCCCGGCCATACCGCGCAGCTGCGTCGCGTCGCACGTGCCCCCCGCGCCGCCGTCGCGCCAACAGCGCCAGCTGCGCTCGGCCGCGTCGTCGGTGTCGTCTCGCTGGTTGTTGTTCGGCGCGGGCTCATTGAAGAGGTCGAAGATGACGCGGCCCTCGTGCTTGAAACGCTCGGCGACCGACGACCAGAACCGGGCGGAGTGATCGGTGTTCGGCATCGGCTCCCACCCCGTCGCGCGCCGCGTGCGTGGGGCGCTCCAGTGGAGGTCCAGGATGACGAACAGCTCGTTCGACACCAGAAGATCGACGTGGTCGGCGATACCGGCGCGGTACGCCTCCCCGGCGGGCTCGCCGTCGACGCCGAGCCAGCAGTGCTCGTTGAGCGGAAGGCGCACGACATTCACGCGCCAGCTCTTGAGCGCATCGACCGAGCGCTGATCGAACGGCTGCCCGAGTCCTTTCCCCTGCACGCACGAGAACTCCAGACCCATGCGGTTCGCGCCGCGCAGCTCGACCGGCTGGCCGGCCGGATCGATGAGACGGTTGTCCTGCACGCGCAGCGCCGGGGCCGGCGCGACCGCGCTCGTGTCGGCGGTCGGATCCGACGCAGGTATCGCGACCGCCGCCTTGAGTCCGCCGTCGGGGACGGCCGCGAGCGTGACGGCAAGCCCCGCGACGAGCAGCACGCCGAGCCACGCAGCGCGGTTACCCGCCACCGCGTCCGATCGCGATGCTGCCACCGCCCAGAGCGCGCGTCGGTTCTGCGTCTTCGGGCGCGCCGCGCTCGTTGTCGTAGACGAGGCCGCCGGTACCGTCCCAGATCCTGATGCGCACGCGGTCCGGGTCCGACACCGTCTGCCCATCGATCGCGGTGATCTGGAAGGTGTAGGTCCCCGACCCGTTGAGGCGACCTGAGCCGCGCAGCTGCGCCTTCGCGCCACTGATGACCAGCCACTCGTAGCTCGTGCTCTCCAGCTCAAAGCCCGCGGTGCGGAGCCGCAGACCCGGGTGCGTGAGGACACTGGTGTCGTCCTTTCCATACCGCGCCAGGAACCCCAGGTACGCGCGGCCGGTCGCGCTCGCGTCGGATGCGAAGGCGCCCGCCGGCGAGTCGAACCAGCCGGCGCCGCGCGCCGAGCCCGCGGCCGGATCGAACACGACGACGTCGATCGCCGCTCGACCGATGCCGCCATCCTTGTCGATGACCGTCGCGATCACGCTGTAGATCCCCGGTGTGACGTACGCATGCGACGCGTCGAAGCTCCCCGATCCACCGTGCTCGGACACGGTCGCGCTCGATGTCGCTCCGTCGCCCCACGCGACCGAGGCGCTGTGCGTGTCGAGCACGCCGAGGTCGGTGAAGGACGCACTGACGCTCAGCGCGGTGCCGACGGCCACCGGACCCGCGGGCCCGCTCAACGCGCCCACGGCCGGCACCGTGTTCTCCACGGCGTGCGATGCGCTCGCCGCCGGACTCGCGTCGAAACCCGCCGCACCGAGGTACCGCGCGACGATGTGTTGCACGCCGTCGTCGGCGAACGACACCGAGATCGACGCTCGCCCGGCGGCGTCGAGCGCCGCGGTCTGCGCGCGCCCGTCGATCGCGAGCTCTACGGTCCCGCTCGGCGTCCCGAACGCCGACTCGACCGTCGCGGTGAAGGTGACCGCTTCGCCCTCACGTGACGACGGCACGCTTGACGTCAGTGACGCTGCCGTCGGTACCGGATGCGTCGCGAGGTGCTCCTTCACGACCTGGCCGTACGGCGTCGCCGACCCGTCGTAGTCGAGGAGCAGCTTGATGACGGCGCATGGGTCGTGGCCGCTGTGCGGCGTGTCCCAGGTCCACGCGAGGTACCCCGTCCGTCGTTCGTCGAGCCAGGTCATGAGCTCGTCGAGCCAAGCGACCGCCGCGGTGTCGCACCCGGCGACACCGAACTCCGCGACGACGACGGGCACCTGCGCCGCGACCGGCGCGATCTCTCGCTCGTAGCAGGCAACGTCCACGCACCAGTTGCCGGGATAGACGTGCACGGAGGCGACGACGTTCCCGACCGGGTCCACAGGTCGGTACGCGAGCCAGTTCCGCGTGCCGCTGCTCCACAGCGTGTTCGCGAACTGGATGCCGCCCAGCATGATCACGTTGGTCGCGCCCGTCGCGCGGACGGCGTCCACCAGCGCTTGCATGCCGACGGTCTCGCTCGCGGCCATCGCCGACGCGGGATCGCCGACACTGTGGCTGGCATCGCAGCTCGCGGTCCCGCCGTCGCGCCAACACTCCCAGGAGCGGCGCGCGGCGTCGTCGGTCGCGTCGTTCTGATTGGTGTTCGGCACCGGCTCGTTGTAGAGGTCGAAGATCACGCGTCCGTCATCTCCGAACCGACGGGCGACGGACATCCAGAACTCGACGGAGTAGGAGGTATTGGGCATGGGACGCAGGCGATCCGCCTTCTGGCCGGCCGGAGCGCTCCAGTGCAGATCGAGGATGACGTACATCCCGTTGGCCAGCAGGAGATCGACATAGCTCGCGATGGCCTGCCGGTAGACCTCGCCGACGAGGAGCGGCGTCGGTGCCCCATCGTCGATGCCGAGCCAGCAGTGCTCGTTGAGCGGGAGACGCACGGCGTTCGCGCGCCAGCCGCGCATCGCCAGGACGGATGCGAGATCGACGGGGCCGTCGAATATCCCGGCGTCCTGAGCGCACATGTACTCGGTGCCGCTCCGATCGACGCCGCGAAGCACGACCGACCGCCCCGCCGCGTCAACGAGGCGGTTGCCCTCGACGCGGATCGCTTCGAGCGTCGTCGCGGCGCGAGCCGGCGAAGGGAGCACCGCGAGCGCGAGGGCCAGGGCGCACAGGGCCGCAGCAAGCCGCGTCACCGGTAGGAGCATCTCGGCGCGCCATTGAGGTGAGTGGCAGGGGGGCGTTGAGGCGGTCAGGCGGGCCGCGACGCGGCCAGCCCAGCGCTCAGGGCAGCAGCGCTAGGTGATCCCTCACCACCAGGCCGAACGCGTTCGGCGTCCCGTCCCAGCTCTGGATGAGCTTGTACTGCGAGAAGCCGGAGGAGCTGAGTGCCCACGTCCAGGCGAGGTAGCCCACGCCGTGCGCGTCCGCCCAGTTCATGAGCGCGTTGAGCGGAGTGGCACCGCCTGCGTTGCCGAACTCGCCGACGATCACCGGCATCTGCGCCGCGACCGGTGCGATCTCGCGGTCGTAGCACGCGGTGTCGGGGCACCACGTGCCGTCATATGAGTGCATCGACGCGACGATCTGGCCGAGCGGGTCGTACGGCTTGTAGGTAAGGATGTTGCGCGACGAGCTCGACCACATCGTGTTCGCCCACTGGATGCCGCCGAGCACGATCACGTTCTGCGCGCCGGTCGAGCGGACCGCGTCGACGAGCGCCTGCATCCCGACCGCCTGGCTTCCACTCATGCTCGTGCCGACTGAAAGGCTGAGCGTCGAGTCGCAGTTGCCGCTCGCGCCGCCGTCGCGCCAGCACGACCACGAGCGCAACGCAGCGCTGTCCGTGCTGTCGTTCGCGTTGTTGTTGGGGATGGGCTCGTTGAACAGGTCGAACAGCACCATCGGATTGTTCTTGAAGCGGTTGGCGACGGATCGCCAGAACTCCGCCGAGTACGACGTGTTCGGCATCGCCTGCTGCCCGGTGGCGACCTGTCCGGCCGGCGCGCTCCAGTGCAGGTCGAGGATGACGTACAGGCCGTTCGACGTGAGCAGGTTGACGTAGGTCTCGACGCCCTGCTGGTACGTCGCGCCGCGCGGGTTCCCATTGATCCCCAGCCAGCAGTGCTCGTTCAGCGGGACGCGGACCGCGATCAGATTGCGCCAGCTGCGCATACCGTTCACCGACGCCTGGTCCATCGGGCCGTCCATCTGTCCGCCGACCTGCACGCACATGTACTCCATGCCCATGCGGTTGACGCCATGGAGAACGACCGTCTGACCCTGCGCGTTCACGAGGCGGTTGCCCTCGACGTGCAGGCCGGAGAAGGTCGGCGGCGCGGTCGGCGCCGGCGTCGGGGCGACCGTTGGCGCGGGTGTCGGCGCGGGCGCGACGAACGTCCCCGCGATGTCGACGCGGTCGGCGTTCACGATGACTTCGGTCGACGCCGCGTTCTTGCGCCCCGTCACGCGGACCCGCACCGTGTGCGTCCCGCTCGCGAGCGTGGGCGTGGTGAACAGCAGTGCCTGCTCGACGCGGGTCGGAGCGTACAGATCGATGTCCGACTCCGGGCCGCCGTCGACCGACACCGCGGCGATGCCGTGATACGGCGCGCGCGCGGCATACAGGTTCAACGCCGTCCCGTTGAACGTGATCGA
>DATEDV010000023.1:0-2564 GCA_035281485.1 Candidatus Limnocylindria bacterium
GAACCGGTCCTGACGTCCGTGCCTACACTCGCGAAAAGTGGCCGATCCACTGCACGAGCGCGACACCGTCATGAAGGCGCTGCATGCGGCAGCCGCCGCGGGCGAGCGCTATCTCGCGTCGATCGACACCGATCGCGTCCGCCGTCCTGAGGCAGACCGAGCGGCGATGTCGCTGCGGGCGACATTCCCCGAGGAAGGCGACGGCGCGCTCGTCGCGATCGACGAGCTCATTCGGGCGTCGGACGGCGCGCTGCGCAGCTCCGGGCCGCGCTTCTTCCACTGGGTCGTCGGCGGAACGACGCCGAGCGCGCTCGCCGCGGATTGGCTCACCTCCGCGTGGGACCAGAGCGCGTTCGCGTGGGACTCATCACCGCTCGGCTCGCGCTGCGAGGAGCTCGCGATGGCGTGGCTCAAGGATCTGTTCGAGCTCCCCGCGTCGTGGGGCGGCGTGCTCACGACCGGCGCCACGATGGCGAACTTCACCGCGCTCGCCGCCGCGCGCCGCTGGTGGGCGCAGCGTCACGGCGTGGACATCGACGCCGACGGCTTCGCCGGACTGCCCGCGGTCCCGGTGCTGTCGAGCGGGTACATCCACCCGAGCGCGACGAAGGCGCTCGCGATGCTCGGCATCGGACGCGGCACCGTGCGTCGCTTCACGCGCGACGATGTGGGCCGACTCGATGCCACCGCGCTCGAGGACGCGCTTCGCGCCCTGCAGGGCGCGCCCGCGATCATCGTCGGCAATGCCGGCGAGGTGAACGCCGGCGACTTCGATCCGCTCGAGCGCATGGCCGACCTCGCCGAGCGCTATGGCTGCTGGCTCCACGTCGACGGCGCCTTCGGGCTCTTCGCGCGTGTGACGCCGCGCGCCGCGCATCTCGCCGCCGGCGTCGAGCGCGCGCACTCGGTCATCTGCGATGGGCACAAGTGGCTCAACGTGAATTACGACTCCGGCTTCGCGTTCGTGCGCGACGCGTCGCTGCTGGACAACGCGTTCGCGATCGGGGCGCCGTACCTGCCGAAGCCCGGCGAGCACCCGATGTTCGGCGGGCGTGGGCCCGAGGCCTCGCGGCGCGCGCGCGGCATCGCGATCTGGGCGACGCTGCGCGCGTACGGGCGCGCAGGACATCGCGCCATGGTCGAGCGGCACCTGGAGCTCGCGCAGCGTCTGGCGCGCGCGGTCGACGCGGCGCCGGAGCTCGAGCGGCTCGCGGACGTGCCGCTCAACATCGTCTGCTTCCGCTACAGGCCGGGTCGGCTCGCGGAGGACGCGCTCGACACGCTCAACGCGAAGATCGGCGCGGATCTCCTCGCGGACGGAAGGGTGTACGTCGGTACGACCCGGTACCGCGGCCACGTCGCGTTCCGCCCGGCGATCGTGAACTGGCGCACGACGGACGCGGACGTGGACCTCATCGTCGAGGTCGTGCGCGAGCTCGCCGCCCGGCTCGCGGTGACGGTGGCCTAGTAGGGCGGAGGCGACGCGCCGGCGCAGGAGGCGGGCTCGTGCGGTAAGAGCGGGCTGATGTGCAGTCGCATCGACCCGGCGCCGCGGGCGAGCGTGGCTTCCGCGACCCGCGAGCCGGCTTTGTAGAGCGGGAAGATCGCGGCTCGCGCGAGCGCGCTCGCATCTTCGTCGATGAGGACCAGACAGCGCCAGAGCGTGCCGCCCATCGGCTCGCCGACGGAATCGATCGGCGCGAGGAACGGCCAGAGCGCGTCGGCGTTCGGCGAGCTCGGCGGCGGCGCGGCGGACTGGGCGAGCAGGAACAGCCGATGGAACGCAGGGCGGTAGGGCAGCGGCGTCTGTTCCGCCCAGTGGCTCGCCGGCACCCACGACAGATCGTCGTAGCTGCGCGCGAGGGCGGTGAGCTTGTCGCGCGTCGCGGACGGCACGTACATCTCGTCGTCGGGCTGGCCGCTCGGCTCGGCGGAGACCCGCACCTCGCGCGGACCGTTCGCGACGAGGAACACCATGGCCGTGTAGCCGCGCGCCGGCGGGGTCGTGCCGGGCTTGGGCTCGCGCCCGTAGCTGGCGTCGCGCTCGAACAGGCCGGTCTCGATCGCTTGCAGCACGATCGCGGCCGCTCCCGCCGGCGTGAGTTTCCTTTGTACGAGCTGACCGGACGCGTCCTCGCTGATCACGCGTCCGTCGTCGGTGAGCAGAAAAAGAGGTGTCGGGATGTTCGGGATGTCGGTCTGGAGGTGATAGCTCACCAGACGCGTCGCCGGTGTGAAGCTGGGTATCGGCCGCAGCGGCGCCTTCGTGGGACTGGGGCTCGGCGTCGGCGACGCCGACACCGCGGGCGTGCCGGTGGATGTCGCCGAGGGCTGCGGCGACGGCGAACGCGACACGATGACGCGCGACTCGCACGCGATGAGCGGCACGACGAGCAGCAGCGCGAGCCATCTCATGCGACGCGCAGTGCCTCGATCCTCACCGGCGTGCCCTTCGCGTATGTGACACGCACGCCCTCACCGTAGCCGAACGCTGGGCCGTCGAGCTTCGAGCCGAGGCGGGCGGCGATGACGATCGCGGGGAGATCGACGATGCCGCCATGCGA
>DATEDV010000024.1:0-5863 GCA_035281485.1 Candidatus Limnocylindria bacterium
GCGATCACCTCGCCGCTGATGAGCGCGATCATCTGGCCGAGCCGCGCGCGGGTGCGGGTCCTGCCGGGGCTCGGGGTTCCCGCTCCCTCGAAACTCGCCCGCTCCGCTCCTTCTCTGGGTCGGTCCCGTGTCCCGCGGGCTCAACTCTCGCTCGCGGGAACCCGACTCGCCCCGTCACCCGCACCCGCGCGGCCTCGGTCACTCAGCGCTCGCAACGGCTTCGGTGAACTTCACGCGTTGCGCGTGCGTGAGGGCGATGGCGATGGCGTCGGCGACGTTGTCCTGGGTGATCGGTTCCGCCAGCTCGAGGATCGCGACGATCATGCGCTGCACCGCACGCTTGTCCGCGCCGCCGTTGCCGGTGACCGACTGCTTCACTTCCTGTGGCGTGTATTCGGCGATCGCGAGTCCGGCTCGTGCGCCGCACACGAGCGCGACGCCGCGCGCTTCGGCGACCGCCATCGCCGTCCTGGCGTTCTTATTGAAGTAGAGGCGCTCGAGAGCGAGGACGCCGGGCGCATACGTCGCGATCATCTCGTCGAGGGCCTCCGCGATCGCGAGGAGCTTCTCCGCGCTGCTGCCCAGGCGCGGCGTTGCCACCAGCCCGTGCGCGATGAGCCGCGGAGGATCGCGGTCGAGCGCGAGGAGCGCGTATCCCATGCCTGTGGTGCCCGGGTCGATGCCGAGGACCGTGTCCGGGCTAGGCGTGCTGGAGGACCTCTTCGGGCACGTCGAAGTTCGCGTGTACCTTCTGAACGTCGTCCAGGTCTTCGAGATCCTCGACCAGACGCAGCACCTTACGGGCCTGGTCGCCCTCCACGCGCACGGTGGTCGTCGGTCGCATCGAGATCTCGGCCGATGCGGCAGCGACGCCCGCCTTCTCGAGCGCGGTCTTGACCTGCTCGAAGGCGTGCGGCGTCGTGTAGACGATCACCAGGCTGCCATCGACCTCGACGTCCTCGGCGCCGGCGTCGATCGCCATGAGGGAGATCTCATCGGTCGAGAGCCTGCTCGCGCCGATCTCGATCACGCCCTTCTGCTCGAAGAGCCACTGCACCGAATCGGACTCGCCGAGCTTCCCGCCGCTCCGCGTGAATGTCGCGCGCACCTCTGAGGCCGTGCGGTTGCGGTTATCCGTGGCCGCCTCGACCATCACGGAGACGCCGCCCGGACCGTAGCCCTCGTAGACGATGCTCTCCAGCGCTGCGCCGTCGCTGCCGCCGGTCGCGCGATCGATCGCCCGCTGGATGTTGGCGTGGGGCATGTTGACGCCGCGCGCGCGGTCGATGGCCAGACGCAGCCGGAAGTTCGACTCCGGATCGCCCCCGCCCTCGCGCGCCGCGAGCATGATCTCGCGCGTCATCTTGGTGAAAACGATGCCGCGTTTGATGTCGGCGGCGCCCTTCTGCCGCTTGATCGTGCTCCACTTTGAATGCCCCGACATCGCGCGAATACTATCAATGGACACACGCGGGGGAGAGCGAATTTGGCCGTCATACATCCCGACAAGATCCGCAATGTGGGGGTCGTGGGACACGGCGGATCTGGGAAGACCACTCTCATCGAGAGCCTGCTCCACGCCGTCGGCGCCACCAGTCGTCTTGGCAAGGTCGATGACGCGACCAGCATCCTCGATACCGATCCCGAAGAACAGAAGCGCCGGATCACCATCAACCTCGCGCTCGCCTCGTTCACCCACGACGGGATCAAGATCAATCTCCTCGACACCCCCGGTTTCCTCGACTTCGCCGGCGACCAGCACGCCGCCATGCGCGTCGCGGACGCGGCGCTCGTCGTCGTCGACGCGTCCGCCGGCATCCAGGTCGGCACGCAGCTCATCTGGTCAGAGCTCGATGCGCACAAGACGCCGCGCGTGGTCGTCATCAGCCGCCTCGACCGCGAGAACGCGGACTTCGACCAGGTCCTCGGCCAGCTCCGGGAGGCGTACGGCATCCGCGTCGTCCCGCTGCACGTGCCGGTGGGCGAGCATCAGAACATCTCCGCGACCATCGACCTCCTGCATGGGCAGCTGCTGAAGGGCCCCAAGGACCCGATCGCCGAGATCGACACGGAACAGGCGGAAAGCATCGGGACATACCGGCAGCAGCTCGTCGAGGCCATCGTCGAGACCAACGAGGACCTCCTCACGCGTTACCTCGACGGCAAGGAGATGTCGTACGACGAGCTGCGCGACGCGCTGCACGCCGCCGTGCGCGCTGGGACGGTCATCCCCGTGGTGGCGACGTCGGCGTCGAAGAACGTCGGCTACACGGCGCTCCTGAACACGATCCGGGAGATGCTCCCCTCGCCCGCCGAGGACGGCTCGGTCATCGGCAAGTCGCCCGCGGGCGCGGAGACCGCACGCAAGATCGATCCGGGCGAGAAGTTCTCCGCGTTCGTGTTCAAGACGCTCGCCGACCCGTTCGTCGGCAAGCTGAGCTACGTGCGCGTGTATTCGGGCACGCTGCATCACAACTCGCAGGTCTACGACGCGACCAAGGGCGAGACCGAGCGCGTCGGCCAGCTGTTCTTCCTGCGCGGCAAGGATCAGGAGGTCGCCCAAGAGGTCGGCGCAGGGGACATCTGCGCCGTGCCGAAGCTGACCGCGACTTCGACGAACGCCACGCTCACGGACAAGGACTCTCCGATCCTCTACGAGCCGATCGCGTTCCCGCCGCCCTCGTTCTCGGTCGCGATCGACCCCGCGAGCAAGGCCGATCTCGACAAGATGTCGACCGCGCTGCACAAGCTCATCGACGAGGACCCCTCACTGCACGTCCGGCGAGACGACGCGACCCACGAGACGATCCTCTCGGCGGTCGGCGAGTCGGGCGTCGACGTCGCCGTGCATCGTCTGAAGGAGAAGTTCGGCGTGCAGGTCGAGATGCGCACGCCACGCGTCCCGTACCGCGAGTCCATCCGAACGAAGGCGCAGGCGCAGGGGCGCTACAAGCGCCAGACCGGAGGCCATGGACAGTTCGGCGACTGCTTCGTCGAGATCGAGCCGCTGCCGGCGGGATCGGGCGTCGTCTTCGACACGCGCATCGTCGGCGGCTCGGTGCCGCGCAACTTCTGGCCCGCCGTCGAGAAAGGCATCCGCGAGCAGGCCCTGAAGGGCGTGATCGCTGGCTACCCGCTCTCGGACTTCAAGGCCGTGCTCTTTGACGGCTCCTTCCACCAGGTCGACTCGAGCGAGATGTCGTTCAAGATCGCGGGGTCGCTGGCGCTGCAGAACTGCGTGAAGGAAGCGCAGCCGTATCTTCAAGAGCCGATCATGGACGTCGAGGTCGTCGTTCCCGAGGAGCAGATGGGCGACGTGCTCGCCGACCTCAACAGCCGCCGCGGTCGCGTCCTCGGTATGGAAGGCTCAGGCGGCGGCCATCAGACGATCAAGGCCCACGTCCCGCTCGCGGAGATCTTCCGCTACTCGACCGACCTGCGCTCGATGACGGGCGGCCGCGGGACATTCACCGCGACGATGCTCGGCTACGAGGAGTGTCCGTCGCACATCGCCCAGAAGGTGATCGCGGCGCACACGGAGGAGAAGGAAGAGGAGGGCGCCGCCGCCCGCTAGGTGATGTCCGCGACGATCCGGCGGGAGAAGTAGGACAGGAGCCACTCGACCAGCAGCGTCCCGCGGTTGCGGCCGCCGACGAGCTGCATGAGGTAGTTCGTGCGCCAGACGGTCCACGCCGGCAGTCCGGAGAACACCACGTGCACAGGCCGCGCGAACTCCGCGGCGGCGCTGGTACGCCCGAGGGCGACGAGGTCGCCCTTCCGCTTGTAGAGGTAGGGCTCCGGCGGCTCCCCCCTCACCAGA
This sequence comes from Candidatus Limnocylindria bacterium, assembly GCA_035281485.1. Classification (GTDB taxonomy): domain Bacteria; phylum Chloroflexota; class Limnocylindria; order P2-11E; family P2-11E; genus CF-39. The sequence goes on from DATEDV010000024.1 coordinate 3,821, forward strand.
CGCACGACGTTCGCCGCGGCGGCCGGCGCCTGCTGCACCGCGACCTGCGCGAGCATCGGCAGCGGCTTCCCGTCCTGCTCGAAGTGGGCGGCGTCGCCGAGCGAGAGGACGTCGTCGCGTCCCTCCACCCGGAACGACGCGTCAACGATGACCCGGCCGTCCTTCGCGTGCGGAAGGTCGAGCGCGGCGACGAGCGGGTTCGTCTTGACGCCGCCGGCCCAGATGACCGTGTTCGCGGTCAGCGTCCGCCCGTCCTTGGTCTTGAGCGAGCGCTCCCCCACCTCGGACACCAGCGTCTTCAGCATGAGCCGTACGCCGAGCTGCTCGAGGCGGCGCTGCGCGATCGCCGAGAGGCGCGGATCCATCGCGGGCACCACCCGGTCAGCGCCGTCGATGAGCGTGATCGACGGCTCGCGCCGGACGTCGATGCTCGGGTAGATCCCTCGCAGCGTGTGGTCCATCAGGTCACGCATGGACGCCGAGAGCTCCACGCCCACCGGGCCGGCTCCGACGATCGCGAAGGACAGCAGCTCACGTCGGCGCGCGGGATCGTCGAGCAGCGCGGCGTCCTCGAAGGTGGAGAGGATCCGGTGCCGCACCGCGCGGCCATCCTCGAGCCACTTCACGACGAGGGCGTGCTCCTTCACGCCGGGAATGCCGAAGTCGTTCGTCACGCTGCCGGGCGCGATCACGACGTGGTCGTACGCGACCTCGCCGTCCTCGGTGCGCACGGTCTTCTTCTCAACGTCGATCGCCTCGACCTCGGTCCGGAGGAATCGGAAGCCGACGCGTGCGAGCTGCACGCGCAGCGGATACGCGACGGCGTGCGGCGGGAGCTCGCCGGTGGCGACCTGATAGAGCAGCGGCGTGAACAGCGAGAAGTTCGAGCGGTCGATGAGCGTGACCTGCGCCTCCCCTTTGCGGAGATGCCGCTCGAGGTGACGGACGAGATGCAGACCGCTGAAGCCGCCGCCGACGATGACGACGCGCTTGGTCACGAGTCGCGAGCCGCCGCTGCCTGCACCCGCTCGAGCTCCTCGAGGTAGGCGCGCGTGATCGGGTCCTCCGCGTCGAGCGTGCGCGCGTGCTCGAGACGCTCCCGCGCCGCCGCCAGATCCCCGGCGCGCATCTGGGCGAAACCCGCGTCCGCCAGGTACGTGGGCTCCGCCGGACGCAGCGCCGCCGCGCGCTCGAGCGCGCCCACCGCCTGCTCCACGTCGTCGGCCATGAGCAGGGCGACGCCGAGCTCGTGCAGCGCATCCGGGTGCTCGGGCCAGAGCTCGAGCACGCGCGCGAAGGCCGCGAACGCCGCCTGCGCGTCCCCACGATGGCGTGCGAGGAGCCCCAGGCCGAAGTGCGCCTCCCAGAGGTCGGGTTCCGCCGCGAGCGCCGTCTCGAATGCGGCCTGCGCCGCCGAGAAACGCGTGGCGTCGCCCTCCACCGCGCCCTTGCCCGCGGTCTCGAGCGCGCGCTCGAGGTCCTCGTGACGGATCCCGAACCGCATGCGCCGCGCCTGACCGGCGATCTCGCCGCTCTTCTCCGCCTCGAGCAGCGCGTCGAGCTCGCGCACGGCGCGCTCGCGGTCGCCGCTCTCGTACGCGGCGCGCGCGAGGTTCAACCGGACGATGGCCGGGCCATTCGCGGCGAGCGCCGCCTCGTACCGAGCGATCGCTTCGGCGTTCTGACCGCGCACGTGAAGGGCCGCCCCGAACGACGCGTGCAGCTCCCACCCCGCGGCGCCGGCCGCCACGGCTCGGTCGAACGCCGCCCCGCCGGTCTCCAGATCTCCGCGCTGCAGGGCGATGATCGACGTGAGCTCCTGAGCGGCGCCGTAGGCGTCGCTCGCCGGACCGATGCGACGCAGATGCGCGAAGGCGGGGGCGCTCGCCCCGGCGTTCGCGTACAGCTCGGCCAGCCGCACGACCTCCGCGTCGGGCAGGGGGCGCACCGCATGCGCGTGCTCGAACGCGACGATCGCCTCGTTGACGTGACCGCCCTCGGCGCGGAGCTTGCCCAGGACGTAATGCGCGCGCCACGAGCGCG
>DATEDV010000025.1:0-11355 GCA_035281485.1 Candidatus Limnocylindria bacterium
GTTCGAGATCTTTCCCGCCGACGCGTGACCGTGGCGCCGCGCAAACGGATCCTCAAGGACATCCCACCGCTGCGTTTCGGCGAGGGGCGCGACTGCACGCTGCCGGCGTGCGTCGCCGTCGCCACCGGGCAGGAATACGACTGGGTGATGGGCGCGTCTGGCGCGGCGTTCACCACGACGATCGACCTCCAGAACTGGGATCCGATCGCGGCGGCGCCGCTCGACGACGAGACCTTGACGCGCGCGGCGCGCGCGACCGGCACGCGGCCCGACACGCTGACGCCGCCGTACGACGAGGACATGCGCGAGCTCGTGATCGACCGCGTCCTGGAGGCGCTCGAGTCGAAGACCCCGCCGCTGGCGCGCGGACTTGTCGGGCCGACCGAATACGGCCTCGTCGTCGGCTGCGACGACGAAGGACCGACGTTCTACGCACGCACCTACTTCGACAAGACGGAACAGCCGACGAAGCTCGACTGGAGCGCGTTCGCCTCCGCGGCGGAGCTCGTCTTCCTCGACCGCGCAGACTCACCGGATCGGGCGCGCGTCGCGCGCGACGCCGTCGACAACGCCGCCGCCTCGGCGGCGGACAGCGACGCCGCGATGCAGACGTGGATCACCGCGCTCCGCGACGACACCCGCTGGACCGACACGCGACACGCCGGTGCCGCGGCCTTCGGCGACCACGCGATGCGAACGCTGCTCGCCGACAAGCGTCGTGCCGCGGCGAGCTTCCTCCGCACCACGCGCGCCCTCTTCGCGGGCTCGCCCGGCGCGGACCTGCTGCGCGCGGCGGAGTCCTACGGATACGTCGCGGACGCGGCGAAGAAGGTCGGGATCGGACCGTTCGACGCCTCCGTCGCGATGCGCTTCCTCGACGCCGGCCACCGGCGGTCCTGGGCCAAGCAGCTGGAGGCGGCGCTCGGACACGAACGCGACGCGCATGATGCGATGCGAGCGGCGCGCGCGGGCATGCGTTGAACGACCTCGCGGCCGCGGCGCTGCTCGGGGTCGTACAGGGGCTCACCGAATTCCTCCCGGTGAGCTCCACCGCGCATCTGCTGCTCCTCGGTGAGGCGCTCGGGCTGGATCCGGAGCGGTTCGGTCTGTCGTTCACCGTCGCGCTGCACCTCGGGACCGCGCTCGCTGTGCTCTTCTACTTCGCGCGCACCTGGATCGGCATCGTCGCCGACATCTTCAAGCTGCGCCTCCGGCTGCCGTTCCTCATCGCGGCCGGCACGGTGCCCGCGGTGCTCGCGGGCCTGGCGTTCCAAAGCCAGGTCGAGGGGAGCCTGCGTCATCCGGCCTACGTCGCCGGATTCCTCATCCTCGGCTCCGTCATCTTCGTCCTGGCCGAGCGCTTCACGATCGCGCGCCGACCGTTCGCGTCCATCGGTCTCGTTGACGCGCTCGTCATGGGCACGGCGCAGGCGATCGCCCTGCTGCCGGGCATCAGTCGCTCGGGCATCACGATCTCCGCGGGGCTGTACCAGGGCGTGCAGCGCGGTGACGCCACCCGCTTCAGCTTCCTCCTCGCGACGCCCGTCATCCTGGGCGCCGGCGCGAAGACGCTGCTCGACGCGCGCAAGGCGGAGACGCTCTTCGCCGCACCGGACGTCCTCGTGGTCGGCTTCGGCCTCTCGTTCCTGTCGGGCCTCGCGGCCGTCGCGTTCATGGTGCGTTTCCTGCGCACGCACTCGTTGAACTGGTTCGTGGTCTACCGGCTCGCGCTCGCGGCCGTGGTGATCGCCGCGCTCACACAGCAGCGGTAGCCTTCCCGACGTGGCTGACCCCCAACGCTCCGACCTCATCCTGGTCGCGGACATCTCGGGCTACACGACGTTCGTCGGGGGGACGGTGCTCGAGCACGGAAGGCTCTGGACGGCACGGCTGCTCGAGGTGATCGCCGCCCGACTCACCCCGGTGCTGCGGCTCTCCGCGGTCGAGGGCGACGCGCTCCTGTTCTTCGGGCGCGAGCGGCCGGCGGACCGCGCGCTGCTCCCCGTGCTCGTCGACGCGTATCACGAGTTCCGCCGACTGGCGCTGTCGATCGACCCATGCACCGGATGCGAGTGCTCCGCCTGCGACAGCGGGAAGGACCTGCAGCTCAAATACATCGCACACGCCGGGAGCTTCGTCGAGCAGTCGGTCGCCGGAATGGTGCAGCTCTTCGGGCATGACGTGAACGTCGCGACGCGACTGCTCAAGAACCGCATCCCGGCAAAGCAGTACGTGTTCGTGAGCGACGCCGCGGCGCCGCTCGTACCACTCGGTCCTGGCGCCGTCGACCATATCGAGGTCACCGATCTGGGCGAGGTCCGCGGCCGTTACCAGGTGCTCGCCTAGCCGCGGCCGGTTCGGCCGTGCCATCGCACGGGCGAAGCGTGGCACTCTATGCGCCGTGGATCTCGGACTCAGCGGAAAGGTCGCGCTCGTCGCCGCCGCGTCGAAGGGACTCGGGCGTGCCATCGCCGAGGAGTTCGCGCGCGAGGGCGCGAAGGTCGCCATGTGCAGCCGCGAGGAGGGGGCGATAACCGCCGCGGCCGACGGCATCCGCAAGAAGACGAACGCGGACGTGCTGCCGATCGCCGCGGACCTCTCGACCCAGGAGGGCTGCGAGACGTTCGTCGGCAAGGCGGTCGCGAAGTACGGCGCGCTCGACATCCTGATCGTGAACGCGGGCGGACCGCCGCCCGGCCGCTTCGATGACCTCGACGACGCGGCCTGGCACAAGGCCGTCGACCTCACGCTCTTCTCGGCGGTGCGCCTCACCCGCCTCGCGCTGCCGCACATGCGCAAGCAGAAGAGCGGCTCGATCGTGTACTCGACCTCGACCTCGGTGCGTCAGCCGACGCAGTACCTGAACCTCATCCTGTCGAACGCGATCCGCGCGTCGGTCCACGGCATGCTGAAGACGCTCTCGTCGGATCTCGCCAAAGAGGGCATCCGCGTGAACGCGGTGCAGCCCGGGCGCATCGCCACCGACCGCCTCATCCAGCTCGACACCGACACCGCGAAGCGGCAGAACACGACCCCCGATGCGGTGCGGAAGCGCTATGAGGACTCGGTGATCCCCATGGGTCGCTACGGCGACCCCGCCGAGTACGCGGCTGCCGTCGTGTTCATCGCATCGCCGAAAGCGTCGTACATCACCGGCGTGTCGCTCCAGGTCGACGGCGGCATGCTCATGAGCATGTTCTAGACGTGGTCGTCCGCGATCGGCTGCGACCGGCGGTCTTCCGGCTCCCGATCGAGAAGATCCGCGCCGGCTACAAGAGCGACATCTATTTCGCTCGGACCAAGCTGATCCTCGAGCGCGACAAGCGGCACGAGAGCGTCACGATGCAGGTCTTTCAGAAGCATCCCGATGCCGTGATCGTCGGCACCGACCAGGTCCTCGCGCTGCTTCACGTGGGCGCCGGCCGCTACCGCGAGCGCGAGCGAGCGGAGCGTCTGTTCGGCCGCTATCTCGAGTCCGAGCGGCGGCTCTACGCACGCTGGCTCTCGCTGCCGCGGCAGACCTGGAAGGACTACGAGCCGAACGCCCGGGAGGTGTTCGAGATCTCGCGGGAGCTCGCGTCGCTCTGGGAGCCGGGATGGCAGGACCTCCGGGTCCGGTCGCTGTACGACGGCGAGATCGCGCAGCCGGGCGAGCCGGTCATGCACATCGAGGGCGAGTACGCGTCCTTCGCGCACCTCGAGACGCTCTACCTCGGCGCGCTGGCGGAGGGGTCACGCGTTGCGACCAACACCCGTGAGGTCGTCTCGGCCGCGAACGGCAAGCCGGTGATCATGTTCGGCGCGCGCCACGAGGGTCACGAGGCGCAGGCGGGCTCCGGCTACGCCGCGTACATCGGCGGCGCCGTCGCGGTGTCCACCGACGAGCAGGGCGAGTGGTGGGGATCGAAGGGGCTCGGCACGGTCCCCCACGCGCTGATCGCGGTGTACGGCGGCGACACGACCGTCGCGACGTTGAAGTTCGACGAGTACATCAACCGCGCGAAGGACGGCGTCGGCCATCTCACGGCACAGGGGACACCGGAGGGCCACGTCAACGTCACCGCGCTGGTCGACTTCCGCAACGACGTCGTGAATACGTCGCTCGGCGTGGCGCATGCGCTGGGTCAGCGACTGTGGGGCGTGCGCGTCGACACCAGCGAGTCGCTCGTCGATCTATCCATCGTGCGCGAGCTCCAGGAGCGGGAGGGCTTCGCGGGCCGGAGCGACGTCCGTGGCGTCACGCCCCGGCTCATCGAGCTGCTGCGCGCCGCGCTCGACGATGCCGGGTATCGACACGTGCGGATCGTGGCATCCGGTGGCTTCGACGCGGAGAAGATCCGACTGTTCGAGTCGCTCGGCGTGCCCGTCGACGTGTACGGCGTCGGGTCGGCGCTCGTGCACGGCGGCGGTTTCGATCACACCGCGGACATCGTCCGCGTCGGCGGCAAGGAACTCGCGAAGACCGGTCGGCGCTATACCGAGTCGGATCGGCTTCATCCGGTGGACTGGAGAGCTCTGGTGGAAGAAGCCGATTGGGTCCCGCAGAGCTCCTGATCGTCTTCGCCGGGCTGGCGGTCGCGGGCCTGGCGAAGGGCACGAGCGGGATGGGCCTGCCGCTCATCGCCACGCCGATCCTCGCCGGGGTCTTCGGTCCGCGCCTCGCGGTCGCCATCGTGACGATCCCGATCTTCGCATCGAACACCCTGCTGCTCATCCAGGGCTTTCGCCGTCGCGAGCTTCTGCGCGGGATCGCGCCCCTTCTCGTCACGTCGGCGATCGGCACCGCGATCGGGACGCTCCTGCTCGCGAGCCTCGACCAGCGCATGTTCGCGCTCCTCATCACGGCGATGGTCGTCGTGTTCCTGGCACGCGGTGACCGGCTGCTGGGGGACGACCCGGCGGCGCTGCGCGCGCGGATCCTCGGTCCGGTCGTCTGTTTCGTCGGCGGCGTTCTTCAGGGCACGACATCGATCGCGAGTCCGCTGGTGGGTTCGTACTTCCACGCCCGCCGTCTCGCGGCCGCCGACTTCGTGTTCACGCTCGCGGCGATCTTCGAGCTGAACTCGATCGTCCAGCTGATCGGTTATTCGCTGCAGGGGTTGTTCACGCCCGAGGTGGTCGCCATCGGGCTGCTCGGTCTGGTCCCCACGCTGCTCGCGCTGGCGATCGGCATCGCGGTGCGCGGCCGGCTCGACCCGCGGCGCTTCCGGCAGATCATCGTCGTGCTGCTCGTGCTCTCGGTCGCCAATCTCCTCTGGCGGAGCTTCGTCGCCTAGCCGCCTCCGAGCGCGTCCGACGCGATCCGCACCGCGAACGCGACGAGGATCGCGCTGCTGAGCAGCGTGGTCGCGAGCTCGATGCGCGGGGTGATCCGTGTATGGAGCGCGGCGCCGATCGCGGCCAGCGCGGTCTGCCACGACAGCGAGGCGAGCGCCGCACCCACCGCGAACGCGATGCGCGAGCCCGCGTCATGCGCGATGTCGGGCAGGCCGACGGCGAGCGAGACGAAGTACGCGACCGTGGCGGGGTTGAGCAGCGTGAGGCCGAGGAAGAGGAGATAGACGCGCAGCGCGGAGGACGGCCCGTCGGGCTCCGGTCGGACATCGGCGCGACGGAGCTGGACCAGCCCGCGAACGGCGAGACCGATCAGCACGGCGGCGGCGGCCAGCCGGACCGGGACGAGCACGGTCGCGACGGCGCCGCTCACCGCGGCACCCACGACGAGCGCGACGATCGCGTAGACCAGATCGGCCGTCGCGGTCCCGGCGCCGGCGGCCGCGGCGAGGCTGAACCCACGCTGGATGCCGGTGCGCACGATGAGCACTGCGATCGCACCCACGGGGATCGCGATCCCGTAGCCCGCGGCGGCGCCGATGAGGAAGGCAGTGGGCATCCGCAGAGCATCGCGAGCGGCGGCCTAGCATTCAAGCGATGGAGGTCGCGCCCGGCATCCACGCCCTGCGGCTCATCGGCGTGAATGCGTTCCTGATCCTCGGCGACGAGCTCACGCTCATCGACGCGGGACACCGCGGCTCCGGCGTCATGCTGCGCCGTCAGCTGGCCGCGCTCGGGCGCCGGGTGAGCGAGATCACCCGCATCGTCTGCACCCACGGCCATCCGGACCACATCGGTGGCGTGCAGGAGATCGCGCGCGCGTCGGGAGCCGAGGTCTTCATGCATCCAGCCGACATGGAGCGTCTGCGCATCCGCTTTCGCGAGGTCATCAGCGGCCGGCCCGCGCCCGGCGCGATCATCGCCTACCTCACGCAGGCACCGACCGAGGTGACCGCGGCCGAGGACGGCGACGAGCTGCCGATCCTGAACGGGCTGCGCGTGCTCCACACGCCCGGTCACACGCCGGGGAGCATCTGTTTGTATTCGGCGACACGTCGCCTGCTCATCGTCGGTGATCTGCTGCAGCGCATGCGCGGTGAGGTAACGCTTCCGAACCACTTCTTCACCGACGACATGGGACTGGCGCGCCGCTCGATCGCGCGACTCGCCGAGCTCGATGTGGAGACGATCCTTTTCTCGCACTATCCACCGGTGCGCCAGGGGGGACGCGACGCGCTGCGGGCACTCGCGAGCTGAGGGAGGGCGACATGGAGACGCTGAACGACATCCTTGAAGAGTCGGAGCGGCGGTTCGGACGGAAGGATGCGCTCATCATCCGACCCGGCTTTCGCACGCGCGCATGGAGCTACCGCGACCTGGCCGACCTGGTCCCGCGCGTCGCTCGCTACCTGCGGGACAGCGGGCTCAAGAAAGGCGACCGCGTCCTCATCTGGGGCGTCAACCGACCGGAGTACGGGATCGCCTTCCTCGCCGCGCTGCGGCTCGGCGCGATCCTCGTGCCGCTCGAGGCGAACTACGGGGCGGAGTTCGCGCAGAAGATCGCGCAGCGCACGCGCGCCAGCGGCATCATCGTCTCGTCACAGACGCTCGCGCGCGCGCAGACCCTCGGTCTGCCGATCTGCGAGATGGAGCGCCTGCCCGACCTCGCGCGAGGCTGCGCACCCCTTGAGAAGGCGTCGCTCACACCGGACGATCTCGCGGAGATCGTGTTCACCTCCGGGACCACCGGCGATCCGAAAGGGGCGATGCTCAGCCACGGCAACATCCTGTCGAACGCGCTGGCCGCGACGCGGATCTTTCCCATCGGGCCGAAGGAGCGCCTGTTGTCGTTCCTCCCGCTCTCGCACATGTTCGAACAGCTCGCCGGATTCTTCACCGTGCTGCTGGGGGGAGCATCGGTGATCTATCCCACGAGCCGACAGCCCGCCGTGGTCCGGCGTACGTTCAAGGAGCGCAAGGTCTCGATGGTGCTCATCACGCCGGCGGTGGTGAAGTCGCTGATGCTCGCGATCGAGCGCGGCGCCGAGGCACAGGGAAAGAAGGAGCTGTTCGCCAAGCTGCGCAACGTGGCTCGGCGACTGCCGCTCGCGCTGCGGCGCATCGTCTTCTTCAGCGTGCATCGCCAGTTCGGCGGACGCTTCCGCTACATCGTCTCCGGCGGCGCCGCCCTGGACCCCGCGCTCGGCGAGTCGTGGCGCGAGCTCGGCATCGACGTGCTGCAGGGCTACGGCACCACGGAGTGTTCCCCCGCGCTGACCTTCAACCGCGTCGACAAGAACCGCCTCGGCTCCGTGGGGACGCCGCTGCCGGGCGTCGAGGTGAAGGTGGCGTCCGACGGCGAGGTGCTCGCGCGTGGACCCAACGTGTTCAAGGGCTACTGGGAGAACGAGGAGGCGACGCGCGCGGTGCTCGACGAGGACGGCTGGTATCACACCGGGGATCTCGGCGAGTACGACAAGGATGGGTTCCTGTGGCTGCGCGGCCGCAAGAAGGACATGATCGTCCTGGCCGACGGCACGAACGTGTACCCGGAGGACATCGAGAACGCACTTGCCGCCGATCCGCGCATCGAAGCGATCGCCACGCCGCTGCGCCCGACCGTGGCCACGGTCGTCGGACTGCAGCGTCCCGGTGAGGATATCCAGGTGCATGCCGTCTTCCTGGTGAAGGACCCGGATCAGGTCGCGTCGATCGTTCGCGACACCAACGTGAAGCTGGCCGGGAACCAGCAGATCCGCGGCTGGACGGTCTGGCCCGAAGACGAATTCCCGACGACGCCGACGCAGAAGGTCAAGAAGCGATTCGTCGTCGAACGTCTGTTGACCATGGGACGCGTCGAGCAGGCACGCGCGGCGACGGGCGATCGGTCGGCGACGCGGACGCTCACCGACGTCGAGCGGCTCGTCGCGCAGGCCGCGAACGTTCCGGCGGCGGCGGTGCATCCGGGCGCGACGCTGTCCGCGGACCTCGGGCTCGACTCGCTCGGGCGCGTCGATCTTCTCGGCGCGATCGAGGAGGAGCTCGGCGCGTACATCGACGACGCCGCGCTGGAGCCGAACGCCACGGTGGCCGAGCTCGAGCGCATGGTCGCCGCGGCGCGCGACACGAAACGCGAGACGGGGATCTATGGCTGGCCGCTCAGTCCGCTGGTGCGCTCGTTCGGGCTCTTGCTGCAGCAGACCCTGGTCTATCCGCTGGTCCATCTCTTTTACCGGGTCAAGGTCACCGGACAGGACAAGCTCGCGGGCCTGCGCGGGCCGGTGATGTTCGCGCCGAATCACTGCCTGCACTGGGACAACGGGATCATCCTCATGGCGATCCCGCTGTCGTGGCGCTGGAAGCTCGCGGTCGCGGCGGCCGCCGACGACGTGTTCGGCAATAAGCTGAACGGCCTGTTCTCCTCGATCCTCGCCAACGCCTTCCCCCTCGCGCGCGAGGGCGCGATCCGACGCAGCCTCGAGCTGCTCGGCGCGCGGCTCGACCGCAAGTTCTCGGTGCTCATCTACCCCGAGGGAAAGCTCACCGTCGGCGGCCCGATGCAGCCATTCAAATCGGGGACCGGGCTCATCGCCGTCGAAGGAGCGACGCCGGTCGTGCCGATGAAGCTGAAGATCGGCAAGGTCTCGGTGCTCGACCACGGCGACCGTAAGTGGGAGGCGTCGCGCATCGACGGCTGGCGCGGTGACGTCGAGGTCGTCTTCGGCGACCCTCTCTACTTTCCCGCCGGCACACCGCCGAGCGAGGCGACGGCGAAGATCCAGGCTGCCGTGGGCGCGCTCTAGCGAGTGAACACGCCGCGCACGCCGCTGGCGACCTGGTGGGTCACGCGCGTACTCGTCGCGGCCGCGATGGTGGTCGCGGTGATCCTCGCGCTGCAGCTCATCTTCGCCGCGCTATCCGGCCTGGCGCACGTCATCGTGCTCGTGGTCTTCGGCGTCATCATGGCGTTCGTCCTCGCTCCCCTCGTCGACCGACTCGCGCCACGGATCGGCCGTTCCCTTGCGGTGGTCTTCACCGCGCTCGTCGCGCTGGTGGTGCTCGTCGGCTCGCTCGCAGCGCTGGCGGTGCCTCTGGTCCGCGAGACCGCCGAGCTCGCGCGCGAGGTGCCGCGCATGGTCGAGTTCGTCTCGAGCAACGAGACGATCAACATCGCTGGGATCGAGATCTCGGGCGACGTGCGTCAGCGCATCGGCACGGAGATCGGCGCGCGCCTCGGCGACTGGTCGCAGCAGGCCGCGCGCGGCGCGCTGCGCGTCGGCGCGGGGATCCTCGACGTCCTCGTCGTCTTCGTCCTGGGCATCTACTTCCTGGCCAGCGCGCCGCGGGTGCGCCGGTGGGTCGACAGCATGATCCCGACGCGGCAGCGCGCCGAATTCCGGCGCATCGAGCTCGACGCCGCGCGGCTCTTCGGCCGCTACATCCGCGGACAGCTTCTGCTTGGGGTCATCATCGGCACCGTCTCTGCGATCGCCTACCTCATCCTCGGAGTTCCCTACGCCGTGTTCCTCGGGGTACTCGCGGGTGTCCTCGAGCTCGTACCGATCGCCGGCCCGATCGTCGCCGGGGCGGTGGCCGCCGTGGTCTCGCTCACCGAGCCGTTCCCGCTGGTCGTCTGGGTCGTGCTCGCGGCGACGGCGATCCAGCAGCTCGAGAACCACATCCTCGTGCCGCGCATCGCCGGGACGGCCGTGGGCCTGCATCCGCTCGCTGCGCTCCTCGCGGTGCTCGTCGGCGTCGAGGTGGCGGGCGTCGTCGGCGCGCTCTTCGCCGTGCCGCTCACCGGCCTCGCCTGGAGCATCTACCGCGCGCGCGTGGATCCCGAGGCGGCGAAGGCCTAGCGCGACCCGCGCACGATCTCGCGCGACGGCTGCACCGGCGCATCCATATCGGTGCGCTGCCACGCGTAGCGGCGGTCCGCGCGATTCGAGGCGGCGGCGTGCGCGCCGTCCGCGCCGAGCACGACGATGTTGAACGCGGCGTCCGCGAGCACGTTCGCATCGGCGATCGCGCGTCGCGCGACCTCGGCCACGGGCATGCCGTCCGCCAGCCGGTCCACCGCCGTCTTGGCCGTGACGTTGCGGATCGCGAGCTCGCCGAAGCCCGTGCAGCACGCGCCCCCGTAGCGGCTGTCGCAGTAGTTGCCGGCGCCGATGATCGGCGAGTCGCCCAGCCGGCCCGGGTACTTGTATGCCCACCCGCTCGTGGTGACCGCGGAGGCGACGGCCCCGGCGCGGTCGAGCGCGATGAAGTTCACCGTGCCCCGCTCCTCCCCCACCGTCTTCGCGACGACGGGCGCGAGCCTTGCCCGGCGCCGCACGGTCGCCGGCGTCTCGCGCACCGTGGCCAGACGCTCGACCCACATCCGGCGCGTGGACGCCGTCAGGAGCGTGGCCTTCTCCGCGCCGATCTCGGCCGCGAAGCGGGCCGCGCCGTCGCCGACGAGCATCACGTGCGGCAGCCGCTCCATCACCGCGCGCGCGACGCTGATCGGGTGGAGATAGCCGCGCAGGGCGCCGACGGCGCCGACCCGGCGTGTCGCCCCGTCCATGACCGAGGCGTCCAGCTCGACCACGCCGAGGACGTTCGGCTTCCCGCCGCGGCCCACGCTCGTGTCGCCGGGATCCGCCTCGATGACGCGCGCGCACGCCTCCACCGCATCGAGAGCGCTGCCGCCCTTTCGCAGCACGGCGATGCCCGCGGCGAGACCGGGCGCGCCGTTGCCACTGGCGATGATGATCGGGACGACGCTCTTCATTTACCGCTCGTTGAGGGACGTCTCACTCGCTCGGGGTGGTCCTGCCGCGCTCGGGGGAGATCACTTGCGCGCGAACTCTATCCGAGCGCGCACATTCACTTTCACGGGGGAGCGGCTCTCCCCTGCGCGTCGGATGCCGCGGCATCTGCGCGGAGCGAGAGTCTCTCGCATGTACACAACTTCGACGATGACCGGGACCGCGATGGTGCTGACGCCGCGCTCGCCGTACCCCGAGGGGGATGTGA
>DATEDV010000026.1:0-2946 GCA_035281485.1 Candidatus Limnocylindria bacterium
CATCGCGACGTTCAACGTCGAGAACCTTCGCCCGTCGGACGGCGCGGCGAAGTTCAACGCGCTCGCCGCGATGATCGTGAATAACCTGCGGTCACCGGACATCCTCGCGCTCGAGGAGATACAGGACAACAACGGCGCGACCAACGACAGCGTCGTGGACGCATCGCTCACGCTCGCGATGCTGCGCGACGCGGTGGTGGCTGCCGGTGGTCCGACGTACCAGTGGCGCCTCATCGACCCCGTCGACGACCAGGACGGTGGCGAGCCGGGCGGCAACATCCGCCAGAGCTTCTTCTTCCGCACCGACCGCGGCGTGTCGTTCGTCGACCGTCCGGGCGGCACGTCGACCAGCAGCACAACCGTCGTCGCCGGCACCGACGGCCCGCAGCTCAGCGCGAGCCCGGGCCGCGTCGATCCGACGAACCCAGCGTTCACCAGCAGCCGCAAGCCGCTCGTCGGCGAGTTCCTGTACAACGCGCAGACGCTCTTCGTGGTCGCGAACCACTTCAACTCGAAGGGCGGCGACGACCCCCTGTTCGGATGGCGCCAGCCGACGATCCGCATCAGCGAGGTCCAGCGCGTGGCGCAGGCTCGGGTCCTGGCGAACTTCGTCTCGCAGATCCTGGCGATCGACGCCGCCGCGATGGTGGCCGTGATCGGCGACCTCAACGACTTCGAGTTCTCGCCGGCGCTCACCATCCTCGAGGACGCTGGGCTCACGACGCTCATCGAGACCCTGCCGCAGAACGAGCGCTATAGCTACGTCTTCGACGGCAACTCGCAGACACTCGATCACATGCAGGTCAGTGCCCGTCTGCGCGCGGCCCTCATCGAGTTCGATTCAGTACACGCGAACTCCGAATTCGCCGACCAGATCAGCGACCACGATCCACAGGCGGCGCGCTTCTTCGCCATCACCGAAGACGCGCTTTGCAGGCTCGTGCGGTCGCTCGTGACGGACGACGACGTTGCCGCCGCCCTTTGCGACAAGCTGGAAGCGGCCGGCGCCGCGAAGGCACGTGGTAACGAACATGCCCACGCCGGACAGATCGGCGCGTTCATCAATCAGGTCGAAGCACAGAGCGGGAAGACGATCAGCGAGGACGATGCTGCCCGGCTGATCCTGCTCGCCGGGATGCTCTAGAAGGTATCTATCGCGACCGTACGGATAGGGCGTCGAGGATCGGCCTCGACGCCCTTCTCTTTTCGGTCATCCGCGCCGGCATCCCCTGCGTACCACCGTCATGACCCCACGCTGGACCTTCCGAGCCGCGGCGTGCCTGTTCCTCATCGCGCTCGCGGCGTGCGCCGGCGCGACTGCCGCGCCGTCGCCGCGACCGAACGAGGTCCAGGTCATCGAGCCGGCGGGCAAAGAATCGGACTGGACGTACGCGCCCAAAGAGCTCCGTGTCGCGACGGGCACGACCGTGACGTTCGTCAACCGCGGCAAGGAGTTCCACACGATCACGTCGGACGATGTGGGACGTCCGTTCGACCTCGGCATCGACAGTGGCAAGAGCGCCACATTCCGATTCGATAAGGTGGGTGTGTTCGCATATCACTGCGGGGTCCATCCGCAGATGACGGGGGTCGTGCGTGTCTGTGAAGGTGGCTGCGGCTAGGCGTCTCGCGGGGCTCGGGCTGTTGTTCGTTACCGCGTGCGGTGGTGCGGCCGCGCCGTCCGCGACGCCTGCGGCCACGGCCACGCCGATCCCGACCGTAGCCGCCACAGCCGCGCCGCAGGCCAACGCGATCACGTGGACCGTGGACCCCGCGTCGAAGGCGAACGTCCGCGTCCGGGAACAGCTCGTGCGTCTTCCGGCGCCGAACGACGCCATCATCACGATCGGCGGCGCGCAGGGTACGTTCACGCTCAATCCCGATGGCACCTTCGCCTCCGGCTCGAAGATCAGCGTCGACATGACGACGGTCACGACGGACGACCGGCAGCGCACGGACTCGATCCGACGCGACCCGCTCGAAGTGACGCGCTTCCGCACCGCCGAGCTGGTCCCGACGAAAGCGGAAGGGCTGACACTCCCTTTGCCGGCGACCGGAGCTTTCACGTTCCGGCTCACGGGTGATCTCACGCTCCACGGCGTCACGAAGACGGTGACGTTCGACGTGACGGGGCGGCGTGAGGGTGCTCGGCTCACGGCGACCGCCACGGCGAATCCCAGCTGGAAGTTCGGCGACTTCGGCATGAGCCCGCCGAGCTCCTTCTCCGTCCTCTCGATCGTCGACGAGATACGGATGGAGTTCGAGCTGGTCGCGAACCAGACTACGTAGCAGGCTTCGCGAGGTCCGCTGGCGGGGCGTACGCGTAGCGGATCGAGAGGGCGGCGATGGCCGCGCCGAGCAGCGGACCGATCCAGTACACGTACCAGTTGTCGTAGAACATCGCCGGAACGGCGGTCGCGACGTGACGCGCCGGGTTCATCGCCGCACCCGTGAGCGGACCGCCCATCAGGATGTCGGCCGCGACCGTGAGCCCGATACCGAATCCCGCGATCGGCGGTGCGAGCGGCGACACGGCCGTCCCGTACACGGCCCACACCAGGAAGATCGTGAGGAGCGCCTCGACGCCGATGGCGACGGGCACGCTCACGCCGTTTGCGAGCGCGGGCGTCCCGAGATGCGTGGTGTCGATCGCCGCGAGCGCGAAGTCGAAGATCGTGCGCAGCGCGAAGCCCGCGAGCAGGCCGCCGACGAGCTGCGCCACCACGTACGTCGGGACGCGCGACCACGGATGCCGGCCGATGATCGCGAGCGCGAACGTCACCGCCGGATTGAAGTGCCCGCCCGACAGCGCACCGAACGCCGAGACGGCGACGGCGAGCGCGAGGCCGTGCGCGAGCGCGATCGCGACGAGACCGCCGCCACTGCCGTGCGCGTCCGCGATGATCGCGCCCGCCCCGATGAACATGAACCAGAACGCGCCGGCCG
>DATEDV010000027.1:0-19397 GCA_035281485.1 Candidatus Limnocylindria bacterium
GGCGAGGTCCGGACCACGGGCCGCATCGTCGAGACGCCCGTCGGTCCGCAGCTCATCGGACGGGTGGTCGATCCCCTGGGCAATCCGCTCGACGGCAAGGGCCCGATCGACACGAAGCAGTTCGGACCGGTCGACGTCGTCGCTCCCGGCGTGATCACGCGTCAGAACGTCGATACGCCGGTGCAGACAGGCATCAAGGTGATCGACGCGATCACGCCGATCGGCCGCGGCCAGCGCGAGCTGATCATCGGCGACCGTCAGACCGGCAAGACCGCCGTCGCGATCGACACGATCATCAATCAGAAGGGCCAGGACCTGATCTGCATCTACGTCGCGATCGGCCAGAAGGACTCCTCGGTCGCGCGGATCGTGGCGACGCTCGAAGAGCACGGCGCGATGGAGCACTCGATCGTCGTCATCGCCGGCGCGTCGGATCCAGCGACCCTCCAATACCTCGCCCCGTTCGCGGGGTGCGCGATGGGCGAGTACTTCCGCGACAAAGGTCAGGACGCGCTCGTCGTCTACGACGACCTCACCAAGCACGCACAGGCGTACCGGCAGGTCTCGCTCCTCACGCGGCGGCCGCCCGGCCGCGAGGCCTACCCGGGCGACGTGTTCTATCTCCACTCGCGGCTCCTGGAGCGCGCCGCCCGGCTCAGCACCGAGAACGGCGGCGGCTCGCTCACCGCGCTGCCGCTGATCGAGACCCAGGCGAACGACATCTCGGCGTACATCCCGACGAACGTCATCTCGATCACCGACGGCCAGATCTACCTCGAGACCGACCTCTTCAACCAGGGCATCCGTCCCGCGATGAACAGCGGCCTGTCGGTCTCCCGCGTCGGCGGCGACGCGCAGACGAAGGCGATGAAGTCCGTCGTGAAGAGCCTCAAGGCCGACCTCGCGCAATATCGCGAGCTGGCCGCGTTCGCGCAGTTCGGCGCCGATCTCGACAAAGCGACGCAGCAGCAGCTCCGGCGCGGCGAGCGGATCACCGAGATCATGAAGCAGCCGCAGTACCAGCCGCTCTCGCTCGTGCAGGAGGTCGTGATCATCTTCGCCGCGTCGAACGGCTACGTCGATGACGTACCCACCGCGCGCGTACGGGACTTCGAGCGCGACCTGTACCGCTTCATGGAGACACAGCACAAGCCGCTCGCCGACAGGATCGCGAAGGAGAAGAAGTTCGACGCCGAGATCGAAAAGCAGGTGCGCGCGATGATCGACGAGTTCAAGAAGACGGTGTCGTACGACGAAGCGAAGCCCGAGCCCAAAGAGCCCGCGGCGGCCAAGGCGTAAGTGCCCAGCGAACGTGACCTGCGGCGTCGCGTCCGCTCGGTCAAGAACATCCAGCAGCTCACGCGTGCGATGCAGCTGGTCGCCGCCTCCAAGATGCGCCGCGCGCAGGACTCCGTGCTGGCGTCGCGGCCGTTCGAGCAGAAGCTGCGCTCCGTCCTCAACGAGCTCGCGCCATACGCCGACCCGGAGGTCAGCCCGCTGCTGCAGCGTCGGACGCCGATCCGGAGGGTCGCGCTCGTGTTGATCACCACGGACCGCGGGCTTGTCGGACCGATGAACGTGAACCTGTTGCGCACCGCCCTCCGCTTCGCCCAGGAGCAGCCCGAGACGGCGTACCTCGCCGTGGGTCGCAAGGGCATCGGGTCGCTGCGCCGTCTGCGCGCGCCGGTCATCGCCGAGTTCCCGAACATTCCCGACCGCCCGAGCACGAGCGACACGAACGTGATCGCGCGGGTCGCGGTCGACGAATTCACGGGCGGCAACGTCGACGAGGTGCATCTCGGCTTCACCCGTTTCATCAATACGCTCCGGCAGGAGCCGACGATCCGGCGGATCCTTCCGCTCGTCCCGGAGGAAGAGGACATCGACGATCTGCCGCCGATCCAGTACCTGTTCGAGCCCGACCCGCAGGCGGTGATGGACCTGATCCTCCCGCGGTTCATCGAGATGGCCGTGTATCAAGCCGTACTGGAGTCCAAGGCTTCGCAGTTCTCGGCGCAGATGGTCGCGATGCGCAATGCGACCGACGCCGCCGACGACATCATCGGCGACCTGACGCTCGCCGCGAACAAGGCGCGGCAGACGCGCATCACCAAGGAAATGTTGGAGATCGCTTCGGGCGCCGAAGCGCAGAAGGGGTAGCGAGATGGCGGTGAAGACAGCCGGCGGCACGAAGGCGGGCGAGATCGTCCAGATCATCGGGCCGGTCCTGGACGTGCGCTTCGAGGAGGGCGAGCTGCCCGAGATCTACCACGCGCTGACGGTGAAGCGAGAGAAGAGCGACGAGGTCGTGACCGCGGAGGTGCAGCAGCACCTCGGGAACAACTGGGTGCGCGCCGTCGCGATGCAGAGCACCGATGGACTGCGCCGCGGCATGAAGGTGACGAACACCGGCGGACCGATCACCGTCCCGGTCGGGAAGGACACGCTCGGGCGCCTGTTCAACGTCGTCGGCGAGCCCATCGACGGCAAGGGCGCGGTCAAGGGGGCGCGACGCGACCCGATCCACCGGGAGCCGCCCTCCTTCGCCGACCAATCCACCACGGCCGAGATCTTCGAAACGGGGATGAAGGTCATCGACCTCATCTGCCCCTTCCTCAAAGGCGGCAAGTCCGCCGTGTTCGGCGGCGCCGGTACCGGCAAGACGATCGTGATCCAGGAGCTCATCCGCAATGTCGCATCCGAGCACGGCGGCTACTCGATCTTCTGCGGTGTGGGCGAACGCTCGCGCGAGGGGACCCAGCTGCTCGGCGAGATGAAGGAGTCGGGCGTCATCGACAAGATGTCGATGGTCTTCGGTCAGATGAACGAGCCACCCGGCGCGCGGCTGCGCGTGGCGCTCACCGGCTTGACGATCGCGGAGTACTTCCGCGACGAGGAGGGCCGCGACCTCCTCATCTTCATCGACAACATCTTCCGCTTCATGCAGGCCGGGTCCGAGGTGTCCGCGCTCCTCGGCCGCATGCCGAGCGCGGTCGGCTACCAGCCGACGCTCGCGACGGAGATGGGCGAGCTGCAGGAGCGCATCACGTCGACGAAGAAGGGATCCATCACGTCGCTGCAGGCGGTGTTCGTTCCCGCCGACGACTACACCGACCCGGCGCCGGCGACGACCTTCGCGCACCTCGACGCCTCGATCCGCCTCGAGCGGTACCTCACCGAGCTCGCGTTGTACCCGGCGGTCGATCCGCTCACCTCGACGAGCCGCGCGCTGGACCCGCTCATCGTCGGCCAGGACCACTACGAGGTCGCGCGCGAGGTGCAGCGCGTGCTGCAGCGCTACAAGGACCTGCAGGACATCATCGCGATCCTGGGCGTCGACGAGCTCTCCGATGACGACAAGCTCCTGGTGGCACGCGCGCGAAAGATCCAGCGGTTCCTGGCGCAGCCGATGTTCGTCGCGGAGCAGTTCACCGGACTTCCCGGTGTCTATGTCAAGGTCGCGGACTCTGTGCGCAGCTTCCGCGAGGTGCTCGAGGGCAAGCACGACGATCTGCCCGAGCAGGCGTTCTTCAACGTCGGCACGATCGAGCAGGCCCGCGAGAAGGGCGAGCGCCTGGCGAAGGAGAGCACCTAGTGCCCATCCGCCTGGAGATCGTCACGCCGGAAAAGGTGGTCTACACCGACGACGTGGACATGGTCATCGCGCCGGCGAGCGAGGGGTACGTCGGGATCCTCCCGCACCACGCCCCGCTCCTGACGACCCTCGGGCCCGGCGAGTTCCGCGTGAAGAAGGGCGGCGTGGAGCAGGTCCTGGCCGTGTTCGGCGGCTTCATGGATGTCCGCGGGGACCGCGTGATCGTGCTCACCGAGGACGCCGAGCACGCCGAGGAGATCGACACGCAGGCCGCCGAAGAGGCGCGCCGCCGTGCGCACGAGGCACTCCAGGCGCCGATGTCCGCGGCCGACGAGGCTCGCGCCCGCGCCAGCCTCCAGCGCGCCCTGCTTCGTATTCGAGTGAGCGAGCGAAGGCGCCGCCGGACCTAGTATTCTCCGCGCGGCGCGGTGGGGTCGCGCATCAGCGGAGGGGGCAGTGAGGGGTCGCGTCCTTCTGACGATCTGTGTCCTGCTACTCGCGTCGTGCGAGGGCGCGTCCGTTCGCGCGCCGTCGGTGACGAGCGCTCCGGTCGAGACGGGCGCTGCGCCGATCGCGGTGCCGGTCGCGACACCGACGGCGCCGGCGCAGCCGACCGCTGAGCCGCGGCGTTACGCCAAGCTGCGGGTGTTCGTCGCATCCGAGAACACGGACTCGGTCGTCGTGCTCGAAGGCGCGCCCGATGGCAGCTACGCGCAGGTCGGACGGATCGCCGTCGGACGCCTGCCGCACCAGATGGCGGTCTCACCGGATGGTCGTTTCGTGGCCGTCAACAACCGCATGGCCAACACGACCTCCGTCATCGACCCGATCGCGATGAAGGAGATCGCGCGGATCTCGGTGGGAAAGCAGCCGCACGGCATCATCTGGTCGCCCGACTCCAGGGTCCTGTTCGTCGCGCACGAGCGCGACAACTACATCTCGCGATTCGAAGCCGGAACGTGGAAGTCGCTCGGAGCGCTCATGGTCGGCGTTCCGCAACACGTCCTGATCTTCAACTCGGCGCGCCCCAACGAGCTGTGGTTCACGGTCACGAATTCGACCGAGGCCGATCACCTCCGCGTCTACGACCTGGACACGAAGAAGGTGACCCGGGTCAAGGTCGATGACGTCCACGACGCGTACTTCACGCCCGACGGCAGCGAGATCTGGTCGAGCTCGTCCGGATTCCTCGAGAAGCCGTCGGACCGGATGGTCATCTATGACCCGGTCGCCAGGAAGGTGAAGCAGGAGCTCCGTCTGCCGGGGCGCTATCCCTTCCACACGCTGAAGACCTTCCAGGACGGCGTGTACCACCCGGAGAACCAGAGCGTCATGGTGCTGTCCGATCACATCGGACCGTCGCTGGTGTGGCTGGACTGGCGGGAGCGGCGGATCCTGAGCGAGACAAAGCTCGGCGGGCATCCGTTCCACTCGACGTACGACCCCGAGGGTGGCCGGCTGCTCGTGACGACGAACGTCGACGGCATGGTGAACGTGATCGACATGAAGACGCGCCAGGTCGTGCAGAAGCTCCCGGTGACGAAGGCGCACGGGATCGCGTCGGTCGGGATCGCCGCTCCTTAACAGGACCAACTTAGTCTTGCCCGCGATGTTGATGCGGGTGCTCGCCGCGGTCTTCAACGCCTTCCCGGTCCGCTGGCAGCGGCGATTCATGTCGGCGGCCAACGACCGCTTCCTCGTGGGCATCACCGGGCTCGGCGTCGACGAGCATGGGCAGGTGCTGCTCGCGCGTCACCGGTTCGGCGCCCCGCAGTGGCGGTTCCTCGGCGGCTTCCTGCATCCGCGCGAACGGGTCGAGGACGCGCTCGCGCGTGAGATCCGCGAGGAGACGGGTCTTGTGATCGAGGTCGGTCCGGTACTGGAGGTCGTGACCGGCTACCGCTGGGAGCGCGTCGAGATCGTGTTCGCGTATCGCGTGGCCGGCGGGACCGCGGCGCTCTCGAGCGAGATCCTCGAGCTGCGGAGCTTCGCGCCCGATGCGCTCCCGGAGGTCCGCGCCGACCAGCGCGGTCTCATCGAGCGCCACGCCGCTGCGGCGATCGCGTGGGCGATGCGATGAGGGTCAGCCGCATCGATCACGTCGTGCTCACCGTCGCCGACCTGGACCGGACGCTCTCCTTCTATCAGCGCGTCCTGGGCATGACGCCCGTGACGTTCGGCGAGGGCCGGCGTGCGCTGGCCTTCGGCGACCAGAAGCTGAACCTTCACCAGGCCGGCCGCGAGTTCGAGCCCAGGGCCAGGCGTCCGACGCCGGGCGCGGTCGACATCTGCTTCACGACAGACGTGCCGCTGGACGAAGTGGCAGCGCACCTGCGCGCCGAGAACGTCGACATCGAGCTCGGTCCGGTGGCCAAGATCGGAGCGCGCACAGCCCTGCGCTCGCTGTACTTCCGCGACCCCGACGGCAACCTCGTCGAGGTCGCCAACGAGGTGTCGTAGGTCAGCGCCTCCCGGACGTTGCTCAGCGCGCGACGCTACGAGCGCTTCTGCCCCACGTCTCCGAGAGCGCGGATGATCTCGCCAATGTGCGCGTAGTGCTCGAACTGGTGCTCGAGCAGCCGCCGCATCACGCGCTTCGTCGTCCAGCGCCGGCCGCTGATCGTGTGGTCGCGCCAGTCCTCGGGCTCCATGACGCTGAAGCGCTGGGCCGCGATCCGATGCACCGCCTGATACGCGCCGAGCGGATCCTTCGGCCACTTCTCGAGACGTGACAGGAGCGCGATGTCCGTCGTCATCATGTGCTCGAGTGCCTGCCGCGCGCTCCAGGTCTTCTCGTCCGGCGCCTTCTCGAGCTGTTCGGGCGTGAGCTTCTGCACGAGCGCCATCACCGCTGCGTGCGAGGCCTCGTACTGATGCAGGAAGTCGCGGATCTCATGCTCCTCGAACGGCTCGTCCTCGCCCGGCACGAGCGGCGGGTCGGCGAGCTCGCCCACCGGGAGCGCGTCGGGGTCGATGTCCTTCCAGTGGTCGATCGCGACGCCGTGCGCCTCCAGCAGCGCGCGGTACTCGCGGAAGGCGGTCCGCGCTCTCGCGATCGCCTCGTCGCGCGTCTTCCCAGACGCGACGCAGCCAGGCAGGACGGGAATGATCGCGAGGAAGTACCCGGGCTGCGCTTCGCTCGCGTAGATCTTCGCCTCGGTCACGCCGCCATCCAGACCTTGTGTCCGCAGTCGACGCGCAGCGTCCGCACGCTCCGGTCGACGCGCACCCGCAGGGTGTCGGCCGACCGTTCGACCATCTCGAGGGTGACCCCGGGCTTCACGCCCTGCGAATCGAGGTACTCCAGGAACCCCGGCTCGTGCTCGAACTGGTCGGGGATGCGCTCGACCGTCGCACGCTCACCGGGCGAAAGGCGCTCGAGCGGCCGCGTCGGCCGCGGCTTCGCGCCGGGCATCGGATTGCCGTGTGGGCACGTCTGCGGATCGCCGAGCACGCGGATGAGCCGCTCCTCCATCTCCGGCGACATCGCGTGCTCGATGCGCTCGGCCTCCTCGTGGGTCTTCCACCACTCGTACCCCAGGAGGTCGACGAGCATCCGCTCGGCCAGGCGGTGCCGACGGACGATCGAGCTCGCAGCGGCGTAGCCGCGATCGGTGAAGCTCACCTCTTTGCGCGCGTCGAGCGTCACCAGGCCGTCACGCTCGAGGCGGTGGACCATCTCCGAGACGGCTGCCGGCGAGATGCGTAGGAACTCCGCCAAACGTGCGCCGATGACCTGGCCGCCCTCATCCGCCAGCGTGTACACGGCCTGGAGGTACTCCTCGATCGCGGGGGACGCCTGCACCGCCATTGTTGACCTCCCAGGTCGGAATTTGTTAGGTTCCCCTAAGAGAGGTTAGGCGACCCTAAGAGTGGGCACGCAGAACCCGAGTATCGCACCGGAGGTCCTGTTATGAATCGGCGCAGCTGGGCGGCGCTGGCAGCTGCTGCGGCGGTGATGCTCGCAGCATGCGGGCAGCCTCCCGCGTCGTCGCAACCGTCCGCCGCCCCTCAGAGCAAGATCACCATCGCCGTGCAGCCGACGGCGACGCCCGAGCAGCTGTCGGCGAACGCGAAGGAGCTCGACGACTTCCTGACGCAGAAGATGGCGCGCGAGGTGGAGCTCGTGTTCCCGACGACGTACGCCGGCGTCGTCGAGGCGCTGCGCTTCGGACACGCGCAGGCCGCCTTCATGAGCGCGTGGCCCGCACGTCTGGCGTGGAAGATCGCGGATGCGGACGTGGGGCTCGCCGAGATACGCGAGGTCGTGATCGGACAGGAGAAGAAGGAGGAGACCTTCTACTTCTCGTACTGGGTCGTCCCCAAGGACAGCACCGCGACGAAGCTCGAGGATCTGCGCGGCAAGCGCGTGGCGTTCCCCAGCCAGCTCTCGACGTCCGGATACGTCGCACCGCTCGCGCGGCTGGTCGAGCTCGGTCTCGTCACGAAGCCGGCGGCCGGGAAGGAGGCCGATCCGAAGACGTTCTTCGGGCAGGTCGCGTTCGCCGGTGGCTACCAGCAGGGCTGGGAGGCGCTCAAGGCGGGTCAGGTCGACGTGGCGATCATCGCCGGCGATGTCTCCGAGTCGCTGTACCGCGAGGTGCTGAACGGCACGAAGGTCATTGAGCAGCAGGGACCGGTCCCGTCGCACTCGGTGGTCTTCGCGAAGCAGCTCGACGCGCAGACCAAGCAGCAGCTCAAGGACGCGCTCCTCGAGCTGAACAACACGCAGCACCGTCCGCTCATGCGCCGCTTCATCTCAGGCATCTTCGTCGGCTTCAAGCCGACGACCGCGGAGACCCACCTCGCCTCGCTCGCGAAGTATCTGGACACCACGCAGCTCGCGTTCGTCGAATCCATTCGCTGACCCACATTCACCCCCGTGGGTCTCGAGGCAACGCGTCGGGGTCCTGATCGCGCCGCGCAGGCGGTGATCGGTCGGGACCCCAGCGCGATCCGGCTCGAAGACGTCTGGGCCGCATACGTTCCGGGACGACCGGTCCTCCGCGGCGTGTCGATCGAAGCGCAGGCCGGGGCCGTGACGATGGTCCTTGGGATGAGCGGTAGCGGAAAGACGACGCTCCTCAAGCTCTGCAAAGGATTCCTCGCTCCGCAGCGCGGCAGCGTGCGCGTGCTCGGCGAGCCAGTGCGTGCCGGTCGACGTGGCCGCCTCGACCATCGCGTCGCCTACATCCCGCAGCAGCTCGGCCTGGTCAGATCGATCAGCGCGCTCGACAACACGCTCGTCGGAGCGCTCTCGCGCGTCGGCGCGTTCGCCAGTCTCGCCAAGCTGCTGCCGGATGCGGAGGTCCGCGAGGCGCGAGCGCTGCTGGAACGTCTGCGGATCGGCCACAAGGCGGGCGAGATGGCGTACGCGCTGTCCGGCGGAGAGCGTCAGCGGGTCGCGATCGCGCGGGCGCTCATGCAGCGGCCGGTCGTGCTGCTCGCGGACGAGTTCATCTCCGATCTGGATCCGCTCACCAGCGCCGAGATCATGGGGATCGTGCGCGAGATCGTCGCCTCCGGCGTCGGCGTCGTGATGACGACGCACGAGATGGACGTCGTCCGCGAGCATGCCGATCGCGTCGTCGTGCTGCGCGACGGCCAGAAGATGCTCGACACAACGACGCTGCCCACGCCCGCCGAGATCCACGCGGCGCTCCGCGCATGAGGCACGTTCGTGGCCGGCTCGCGGCCGTGGCGCTGCTCGCGCTGCTGATCGCCAGCCTGGCGGACATCGGATTGCTCGATCCGGTACGTCTCGCCCGCGGCGTCCGCAACCTCGCGGAGTTCGCCGCCGCCCTGTTCCCGCCGGACACCAGCTCTCTGCCGACGCTCGGCGAGGCGATGCTCGAGACGATCGAGATCGCCTTCGTGGGGACGGCGCTCGGCTTCGCGCTGGCGCTTCCGCTGTCGCTCGCCGCGAGCCCGTTGCTCTTCGGTCCCGGTGTGACGGGAGCCGTGAAGGTCCTGCTCGCGGCCATCCGGACGGTGCCCTCGCTGTTCTGGGCGATCGTGTTCGTGGTCGCGGTCGGCCTTGGTCCCGCAGCGGGCGCGCTCGGCATCGCGCTGTATTCGCTGGGCTATCTCGGAAAGCTCTTGTACGAGCTCTTCGACGGCGTGGACCCGGAGGTGGTCGAGGCCGTCCGCAGCGTTGGCGCTTCGCGAGCGCAGCTCGCGCGCTACGCGCTCCTGCCCGAGGCCGCCAACGGCATCCTCGCGCAGCTCCTGTTCATGTTCGAGTACAACGTGCGCGCTTCCTCGATCATGGGTTTCGTCGGTGCGGGCGGCATCGGCTTCTATCTGCTCGGCTACATGCAGCTCCTGCGATATGACCTGCTGCTCACCGCGCTCCTGCTGACGCTGCTCGTCGTGGTCGCGATCGACCGCGCCAGCGCGCTGGTCAGGCGGCTCTTCCTCTATCCGGTCGCGCCGCTGCCGCCGGCCGAGTAGCGGGTCGAAGGCGTCGCGGCCGCCGCCGCGTCGTTGTCGAACGTCTCGATCGTCCGCCGCGCGATCGCGGCGAGGACGCGGATGAAGTCGGTGTCGGCGTTGAACATCGGCACGCGCCGGTACCGCAGCCCCGCGGCTTCCGCCTCCGCCGCCGCGGCGACGTCGAGGTCGTACAGCACCTCGAGATGGTCGGCGAGGAACTGCACCGGCGCGACGAGCACCCGACGCGCTCCGGCGGCGGCGAGCTGCGGGAACACCTCCTTGAGATCGGGCCGCAGCCACTCCTCCTGGGTGTGCCCCGCGCTCTGGTAGGCCCAGTGCCATGACGCGCGCTCCAGACCCGCCGCCTCGGCGACGAGCTCCGCCGTCTCGTGCAGCTGCGCGACGTACTCCGGCTCCGCCTCGAAGACGCGTCGCGGCAGGCTGTGCGCCGTGAGCACGACCGCGGTGGTCGCGTCCGTGTCGGCGAGGGCGCGGCGGATGCGCATCGCGAGCGCTTGGGCGAAGAGCGGCTCGCGGTGCCACGCTTCGACCGTGACCGCGGGCACGCCGAGCGCGGCGCTCGCCTCGCGCAGCGCGTCGCGATATCCGCCCATGAGCGTCGGCGACCACTGTGGCGACATGACGATCCCGACGAGCAGCGTCGCGCCGCGTCGTACCAGCTCGCCCGCGGCGTCGCCGATCGCCGGATCCGAGTAGCGCATGCCGGTGGCCGCGAGCACGCCGAGCTCCGCTTCGAGCGCGTTGGCCTGCGCGCGCGTGATGCGCACCAGCGGCGAGCCGCCGATCGTCGCGTAGCGGCGGCGCATCTCCGTGATGAGCTCCGCGCTCGGCTCGCGTCCGCCGCGGACGGCGGCGAGGTAGCGCGGCAGGTCGGCGTCGTCGCGCGGCGCGCCGTAGGTCATGAGCAGGACGCCGGCGGTCACGCCGCCACCGCCGTCGTGCGCTCGCGGACCAAAGATGTGAGCCGCGCGAGCGTGTCCGCGTCCGTGTCCGGGTGGACGCCGTGACCGAGGTTGAAGACGTGTCCGCGCCGGCCCGCCGCGCGGCGCAGGACGTCGAGCGCGCGCGCTTCGACGACGGGCCACGGCGCGAGACACACGGCGGGGTCGAGGTTCCCCTGGATCGCGCGATCGCCGATGCGGTCCCAGGCCTCGTCGAGCGGCACGCGCCAGTCGACGCTCACGGCCTCGCACGGTGCCGAGGCGACGAGCGGCAGGAGCAGCGGATTGCCGGTCGTGAAGTGGATGCGCGGCACGCCCTCTCCGATGCCTGCGAGGACGCTCGAGCTCCACGGGAGGACCGTGCGCTCGTAGTCCTCAGGTGCGAGCGCGCCCGCCCAGCTATCGAAGAGCTGCACGGCGTCGACCCCGGCGCGGATCTGCGCCCGCAGGTAGCGCACGAGGACCGCCGTCACGGTGTCCATCAGGCGGGACCAGAGCGCGGAGTCGCCGAGCAGCATCGCCTTCGTGCGTGCGTAGTCGCGCGACGGCCGCCCCTCGATGAGGTACGAGGCGAGCGTGAACGGCGCGCCGGCGAATCCGATGAGCGCGACCTCGGGCGGGAGCTCGCGCCGCAGCGCGCGGATGGTCTCGAACAGGTACGGGGTCGCCTCGTCCGCGTCCACCACGCGCAGCGCCGCGACGTCCGCCGCGGTGCGGACCGGCCGCTCCACGATCGGACCGAGGTCCGGCTGGATGTGGAACGGCACACCCATGCCGTCGAGCGGCAGCATGATGTCTGCGTAGAGCACGGCGGCGTCGACGCCGAGCCGCTCGACCGGCATGCGCGTCACGCGCGCGCACAGCTCCGGCTCGCGGGCGATCTCGAGGATCCCATAGCGCTCGCGCAGCGCGCGGTACTCGGCGAGGCAGCGCCCGGCCTGACGCATGTACCAGACCGGCGTGCGTTCGACGCTCTCGCGCCGGAGCGCCCGCACCAGCAGCGGCGCGGTCAACGCACGGCCTCGCGCACCGCCGCACCGTCGATCGCATCGAGCGCGCCGGCGATCGGCATCGCGGCGCCGACGAAGATGGGCGTCTCGCGTTCCGTGTACGAGGAGGACTCCGTCTCCCGGAGGTCGGCGACGAGCGCCAGGAAGCGGCGCACGTCCGGGACCTCGAATGCCACGATGAACTCCTGGTCGTCAATGCCGAAGCTGTATCCGGTGTGGATACGGATGTCGGGGTACTTGTGTCCGGTCGCGAAGTGCGCGGCCATGACCCGCGTCCGCTCCTCGTGCGGCAGCGCGTACCAGCTGCGCTTCTTCGTCATCGGATAGACGACCAGATACGGCATGTCGCCCTGCGGTCCGGCGGCCGGCCTCGCGTGCTCCGCGCCGGCGTGCTCGTGGCCTCCGAGGTACGGCGACCGCCGGCGCGCCGCGAGGTACCCGTACGGCCGCGTGCTGTACGACCACAGCCGCGTGGACGCCAGGCGCTGCTCGAGCCCGCGCAGCCCGTCGAGCTCGTCGGCGACGCACCACAGCAGCAGATCCGCGTCGACCCGCGTGCCCACGAGCGAGTACGCGTGCACGCGCACCGCCGGATCGTCCGCGGCGCGCGCGAGCTCGCGCTTCTGGGCGTCACGCTCGCTCGCGTCGAGACGGCGCCACTCCGGCGTGACGGCGATCGTGAGGTAGCGGTACAGCTCGTTCATGCGGCGATCTCCTCGAGCGATCCTTCGGCGGCGGCCACGACCTCGTCGATCGCCGCGGCATCGTGCGCGAGCGAGACGAAGAGGCACTCCAGCTGCGATGGCGGCAGCAGCACGCCGCGCCGGAGCATCGCGCGGTGGAACGCCGCAAAGCGCTCGCGGTCACTGCGCTTCGCGTCGTCCTCGTTCCAGACCTCGCCGGCGGTGAAGAAGACCGTGAGGAGCGACGCGACGCGCTGGACGTGCGCCGCGACGCCGGTGCGGCGCGCGGCGGCGATAAGGCCCGCCTCGAGTCGCGCGCCCGCGTCCTCCAGCGCGGCGTACGCGCCATCGTCGAGCAGGCGGAGCGTCGCGATCCCGGCGGCCATCGCCAGCGGATTGCCCGAGAGCGTGCCGGCCTGATACACGGCGCCCGACGGCGCGACCAGCTCCATGAGCGCGCGCGGGCCGCCGTACGCCCCGACCGGCAGGCCGCCGCCGATGATCTTGCCCAGGCAGGTGAGATCGGGCCGCACGCCGAGCCGCTCCTGCGCGCCGCCGCGCGCCACGCGGAAGCCGGTGATCACCTCGTCGAACACGAGCAGCGCGCCGGTCTCGTCCGCGATGCGGCGCAGTCCGTGCAGGAAGCCGTCGCGCGGCGGGACGCAGCCCATGTTGCCCGCGAAGGGCTCGACGATGATCGCGGCGAGCGGCGTCGCGCGCGCAGCGTCGCGCGCGGCGTCGAGATCGTTGAACGGCACCGTCAGCGTCGCGGCCGCGGTGGCCCGTGGCACGCCCGCCGAGTCGGGCAGTCCGAACGTGGCGATCCCCGACCCGGCCTTCGCGAGCAGCCCGTCGCTGTGCCCGTGGTAGCAGCCGGCGAACTTCAGCACGGCCTCGCGCCCCGTCGCCGCGCGCGCAAGTCGCAGCGCGCTCATCGTCGCCTCCGTGCCCGACGAGACGAAGCGGACCATCTCGATGCTCGGCACCGCCGCGACGACGACCTCCGCGAGCTCGACCTCGCCGGGCGTCGGCATGCCGTACGACGTCCCGCGCGCGGACTGCTTCGCGATCGCGTCGATCACCGCGGGGTGGGCGTGGCCGGCGATGAGCGGGCCCCACGAACAGACCAGATCGACGTAGCGCTTGCCATCGGCGTCGCGCACGCGGCAGCCCTCGCCGGCCACGATGAACGGCGGCTCGCCACCGACCGCGCGGAATGCGCGCACCGGGCTCGACACTCCGCCGGGCATGAGCTGCCGCGAGCGCGCCAGCAGCTCCGCGTTCGAGAGCGCGACGGTCATTCGCGCAGCCACGCGGCCGCCTCCAGCGCGAAGTACGTGACGATGACGTCCGCCCCGGCGCGCGCGATGCCGGTGAGCGTCTCGAGCGCGGCACGCCGCAGATCGATCCAGCCGCGCTCGGCGGCCGCGTGGATCGCCGCGTACTCGCCGCTGACCTGGTACGCGGCGAGCGGGACGTCGAAGCGCTCCCGCGCGCCGCGGAGGACGTCGAGGTACGGACCCGCGGGCTTCACCATCAGGGCGTCGGCGCCCTCGTTCAGGTCGGACGTCATCTCCGCCAGCGCCTCGCGCGCGTTCGGCGGGTCCATCTGGTACGCGGCGCGATCGCCGAAGGAGGGCGCGCAGTCGGCGGCTTCGCGGAACGGACCGTAGAACGCGCTCGCGAACTTCGCCGCGTAGGAGAGGATCGCGACGTCCAGCAGATCGCGGCGATCGAGCGCGTCCCGGATCGCGGCGACGCGTCCATCCATCATGTCGGACGGAGCGACCACGTCGGCGCCGGCTCGGGCGTACTCGAACGCGGCCGCGGCCAGCAGCGGCAGCGTCGCGTCGTTGTCGATTCCGCCGTCGTCGTTCAGAACGCCGCAGTGACCGTGCGTCGTGTACTCGCAGAGGCAGACGTCGGCGATGAGCACGAGCTCCGGGACGCGCGCGCGAAGCGCGCGCAGCGCCGCGGGCACGGGCCCCAGCGGATCGCCGGCCGACTCGCCTCGCGCGTCCTTGTCAGCGGGCAGACCGAAGAGCAGCAGGCCGCCGAGTCCGGCGCGCGCCGCGCGCTCGCCGAGCTCCGCCACTCGCGACGCCGGCCAGCGCGAGTGGCCGGGCAGCGAGGCGATCTCGCGCGGCGCATCGATGCGCGCGTCGACGAACACCGGAAGCACGAGCGAGGACGCCGCCGGACGGGTTTCCGCGAACAGCCGCCGCAGCGCGGGCGTGCGTCGCAGGCGGTGGTGCCTGCGGAACGGAAGCGTCGCGCGTTCAGCGGTGAGCGACATGTGCGACCTCCATCTCGATGGTCGAGACATCCGCGGTGGGCTCGTACGCGAGGACCGCCCGCTGCGTCGTGCTTCCGGCGCAGAGCACTTTCGCACGGGCGAGCGCGCCGATCCCGAGCGCGGCGACGAATCCCTCGACGGCGCTCGGCGAGAAGAACAAAAGCACGACGGGCGCCTCGCTCGCCAGCGCCTCTCGCACGTCGCTGTCGTCGCGTGGCGGGATGGCCAGCGTGCGGTACGCGACCACCTCGTCGACCGTGGCGCCGCGCTCCCGCAGGATGCGCGGAAGATCTGGAAGCGCGCGGTCCGAGCGCATCAGGAGGACGCGACCGGTCGAGATCGGGAGCTCCCGCCCCAGCCGCTCGCCGCTGGCTGCGGTGGGCTGGAAGTCGACCACGATCCCCGCCGCCTCCAGCCGGGACCCAGTGGCCGCCCCGATCGCGGCCACGCGCGCGGCCACCCGGCCGCATCGCGCGAGCGCGTCCGCTCCGTGCCGGCTCGTGACGACGACCCAGTCGTCCTTTCCCAGGCGCGCGACGGCCGCCGAGAGCTCGGCGACGTGCTCGAGCGCCTCCACGCGAACGCACGGGAACTCGATCACATCGGCGGCGTCGCGGAGGAGCGGAAGCAGCTGGGCGTTGTCCTCCGCGGCGCGCGTGACGACCACGGTCGCGCCGCGCAGGTCAAACACGGACGCTCTCGCGAAGCTCTCGCGCGACCGTCGCCGCGATGGCGTCCGGATCCGGGCCCACCGCGCTCGCGCGACGAACACCGTCGACCGTCACGAGTGCCGCGTCGAGCCGGATGTCGGCGCCGACACACCGTGCGTATGTCCCGAGCGGGATCTCGCAGGACGCGCCCATCGCGCGCAGCGTCGCGCGTTCCGCGCGCGCCGCGAGAGCCGTCTCGGGGTCGTCCAGCTGAGCGAGACGTGCCAGGAGAGCGCGATCGGTCGCCCGCGCCTGGACCGCGAGCGCACCCTGGCCCGGCGCGGGCGGGAAGAGCTCGATCGGCAGCGCCTCGTCCTCGGCGAAGGCGATGCCGAGCCGGCGCAGGCCCGCCGCCGCGACCAGGACCGCGTCGTACGCGCCGTCTCGGACCTTGCGCAGGCGCGTGTCGACGTTCCCGCGGATCTCGCGCGCACGAGCGTCGGGACGGACCGCGCGGAGGAATGCCGCGCGGCGCGGGCTCGATGTGCCGACGACCGCGTCGGTCTCGAGGCCGGCGAGCCCGCGGCGATCCCGCGTTATAAGCACGTCGCGAGGGTCCTCTCTGCCGGGTACGGCCGCGATGACCAGGTCGGCCGGCTCGTCCGTCGGCAGGTCCTTGAGCGAGTGGACCGCGGCGTCGATCGTCCCGGCGCGCAGCGCATCCTCGATGGCGCGGACGAACGCACCGTCGCCCAGCTCGGCGATCGGACGGTCGGAAACGTCGCCCGCGGTGCGGATGACCTCGATGCTCACGTCGTCGCCGAGACGCGCCGCGACCAGTCGGGTCTGCGCGAGCGCGAGCGCGCTCCCGCGCGAACCGATGCGGATCATCGCGGCTTCTCGAGACCGAAGAGCTCGCGCGCGGTGTCCGCTCGCGACGGCCGCTCGCGCATCGCCACGGTCGGCGCGTGCAGCAGCGAGTTCATCACACCGATCGAGAGCGCCTCGACGATCTGGCGGTCGCGCTCATCCAGATGACCGAGTCTTCTCATGGCTCGCGCCAGCTGCTCCCGCCGCAGCGAGTCGGCGTGAGCGCGCACGTCATGGATCGCACCGACCGCGCCGCGTTCGTTCCACTCGCGCATGAGCGACTCGGCCTCGCGCAGGCACATCTCATCCGCGACGGCGAGATCGGCTTCGCTGACGCTTGCCGCATCGGCCGCGAGATCGTCGACACTGCGGTAGTCGACGCCCGCGAGAGCTCGCGCGTCCTCCGCGACGCTCCGCGGCACGGCGATGTCGATGACGAGAAAGCGTCCACGTTCGGCCCGGGGCTCGAGCGCCGCGCGCGTGAGGTGCGCGCCACGTGTGTCCGCGGCGGAGATGAGGGCGTCCGCGTTCGCGACCGCTGCCGGCAGATCCTCCAGATCCCACGCCACGGCGCCGTGCTCCCGCGCGAGCGCGTCGGCCTTGGCGCGGTCGCGGTTCGCGATGATGGTCCGCCCGACGCGGCGCGCGAGGGCTCGGACGGCGAGCTTGCCCATCTCCCCAGCGCCGACGACGAGCACGGTCGCCGAGGCCGGGTCCTCCAGCGCGCGCACCGCGGTGTCCACCGCGAGCGATCCGACCGACGACCGCACCGCGCCGAGCCGCGTGCCGCGCCTCACGGCGCGCCCGACGTGCAGTGCCCGCTCGAACGCTCGCCGCAGCAGTTGATGTGGTGCGTGCGCCGACTCGTAGGCGCTCCGGATCTGGCCGAGGATCTGCGGCTCCCCGGCCAGCATCGAGTCGAGGCCGCTGGCGACACGGAACAGGTGCCGCGCGGCCTCGGCGTCGAGAAGGGTCCGCATACCGGCAGGCGTCGCCACCTCTTCGGCCATCTCGTAGATCTCCACCCGGTGGCACGTGACGAGGGCGACCTGGTCGGTCCGGCGTGCGAGCGTGTCGATCAGCCACTCACGCGCGTCGAGGCCGACGTCGCGCTGGTGGGCCACGTGAGCAAGCAGATGCAGCCGCGCGCGCACCGCGGGGACCGTACGAGAGAGTCGGCGAGGGGGAAAGCTCCGTTAGGGAGCTTTCCCCACCTTCACGCCGAGATACGTAGGCTCGGGTCGCGCAGCTCTCCCCCCTGGGACTCGGTCGCGTTAGTCGAGGTCGAGCTCGTCGAGCACGTCCTCCACGTCTTCCACGGCGGACTCCACGCGCTCGCGGTACGGCGAGGCGAGTCCAGAGGCGTCCGACGAGAAGCTGACCACGAACGTGGCACCGGTGCGGCCACCGGCCCGCTCGAACTCCTCGTGCACCTCGGCGACCTCGTCGAGCTCGTGCTCGAGACGCGAGAGGAGCCCCTCGACCGACGACTCGTCGCAGTCGCCGAGGATCCGCTTCGCAAGGTCGCGCACGTCGTGCATGCCGTCCTTCAGGGCGTCGCGGATGTCGTGACCGGCCTCCTTCAGCATCTCGCGCATCTTGCTGCGCTCCTGGCCGTTCGCGAGCGCGACACCACCGGCCACGCGAAGCAGGTCTGCGGCCTCCTCGCCCACGTCGGCGAGCACCTGGAGAGCGGCGTCACGCTGTGCCGCGTCACCCGAGCAGCTGCCGAGGGCGACCTGGGTGGTCGGCGCCGCTGTCGGCGACGGCGAAGGCGAGGCCGCTGCGGTCGGCGATGGGCTCGCCGCGGGCGACGCCGTCGGCGAGGCGGAAGCCGAGGCTGTCGGCGAGGCGAGCGGTGCGACCGTCAGGTCGATGACCTCGCCCCCGATCGTGCCCGTGATCGTGACGGCCGTACCCGTCACGAAGACGAGCGTGACCGCGCCACCCTTGAGCTGGAGCAGGATCGCCAGGAGCTTTTCGAACAGCACGCGGCACCCCTTCCTTTGCCGGCTCAACGCTGAGCGCTGGACCGGCGTTCGGCCAGCTACTCGAAGGGGGGAGTACCAAAAGTAACCGGTCCTGGGCCTTGCAACGTTTCTTGGCGCGTGCGCGCAACGCCGGTCACACCCGCTCCGTTCTAGATGTACCTTGACCACCGTGTTCACCAAGCAGATCGGTATCGACCTCGGCACGGCCAACGTCATCGTGTACGTTCGCGGCAAGGGCATCGTGTTGACCGAGCCGTCCGTCGTCGCGCTCGCGAAGGAAGACGGCGCGTCGGCGCGGCCCCGGATCGTCGCGGTGGGTGAGGATGCCCGCCTCATGCTCGGCCGGACGCCCGGCAACATCACCGCGCAGAAGCCGATGCGCGACGGCGTCATCGCCGACTACGTCATCACCGAGTACATGCTCAAGTACTTCATCAACAAGGTGTGCGGCAACATCCGCGTCTTCCATCCGGAGCTGATGATCTCCGTCCCTTCGGGCGTCACGAGCGTCGAGCGGCGCGCCGTGAAGGACGCGGCGATCCGCGCGGGCGCCCGAGTGGCCAACCTCATCGAGGAGCCACTGGCCGCCGCGATCGGCGCGAACATCCCGATCTCCGGGCCCAGCGGCAACATGATCATCGGCATAGGCGGCGGCACCGCGGAGATCGCGGTGATCTCGCTCGGCGGCATCGTGGTGTCGCGCAGCGTGCGGGCGGCGGGCAACAAGCTCGATGAGGCGATCGCGAACTTCGTGCGCAAGCGGTACAACCTCATGATCGGCGAGCGGACCGCCGAGGATGTGAAGATCCAGATCGGGTCGGCGATGCCGATGGATCAGGAGCTCACCATGGAGGTCCGCGGCCGCGATCTCATAGCGGGTCTCCCGCGGACGATCACCATCGGCA